>CAYZHU010000208.1:0-2813 GCA_964477585.1 uncultured bacterium | reverse complement strand
TGAATTGGAAGATTTTTTCCGTCGTCTCGGCTTTTAATCGATCGGAAACAAAGTCAAAGTTCCTCTGTACCGCGCCGATATTGGTGAAGAGATCGATCTCATTGAAGAAGTGGCCAGAATCTACGGCTACAACAACATTGAAAAATCGATCCCTCGCTGCGCCATCTCTCAAATTCCAGACGATCCCATTTTCCTTTTCGAAAATGATCTTCGGCGCAGATTATCTGGCCTTGGGCTCACCGAATTCATGACTTGCGATCTCATCAGCCCCAAATTGGCCGAAATCGCTAAATCGATCACTCCTGGTTCGATGGGATTTCTCCAAACAACCTATTCCAAATCGGAAGAATATTCCGTTCTCCGCACTTCATTGCTTCCCGGCCTTTTACAAGTAGTGAAAAGAAATCTCGACCAGAAAAATCTGATGATTTCCGCTTTTGAAATCGGGCGGATCCATTTTCTTCAAAACGAAAAACCGATCGAAATTCCAATGGGAGCCGTTCTTCTCACTGGCAAAGCAACTCTTCCCCATTGGAGTCACAAGACCACAGACGTCGATTATTTCGATTTAAAAGGGATCATCGAAAATCTGCTAAACGCCTCCTTTCTCCCATCCAATCACATGAGTTTTCATCCTGGACGCCAAGCCGATATTCATCTCGGAGATCTGATCGCAGGCTCTTTAGGAGAAGTGCATCCTGCTCTTTTAGAAAAATTCGGCATTGACCAGCGCGTTTATTACGCTGAGTTTGATCTTCTCTATCTGATGAAGTCGAAAAGAAAGGATCAGAAAATCACTCCTCTCCCTCAATTCCCCGCATCTGAGCGTGACTGGACCGTTCCTCTCGATCCTAAAACGACCATCGATCCGATTTTTCAGATGATCCATTCCATCGGCTCGCCCCTTTTAGAACGGGTAGAACTCATAGATCTCTATTTACCCGAAGGTGCAACAGAAAAAAATGCGACCTTCCGCTTCATCTATCGCGATAAACTTAAGACAATTTCTTTCGCCGAAGTCGAAGCAGAACACACGAAGATCCTAGAGCGGATTCTATACCGCTCGTGATTGCAAAATCGGTTCTGCCTGCGTCGGACAGCCACAGAATTTGTGACTCGCCTGCATCGCCCAACCTTTTAGGTTGAGCTGCTTCGGCGTCGGCTACGCCTAGCACAAATTCTGGGCGCCTCCTCGGCATCTCCCGATTTTTCAATCACTCTCGGTATAAAATTCCTTGCCAAATGATTCTTTCTTGCCTAACATTGGATCTTTAAAAGAGGTTCCTATGCGAAGGATTTCACTGTTTCTGATTGGTTCGGCACTTTTCACATCGTGCCAGAGTAGCAATTCTATCGATCAAGTTGTTTCCCAAACGTTTGTCCATAAATATGGATTCGAGACTTCGGAAGAAGAATGGGAAGCGAGAGATCAGGATGGACAAGTCGTCACGATGTTAAAAAACGGTGTGAAGGTCACTCGCACTTATGAAAATGGAAAATTACACGGACCGACTACAAGTACCTTTCCTCATAGTTCCATCGTCGAAAAACTTCTCGTTTACGATGGAGGGACGCTCCTCAAAGAATGCGTGAACGATCCTGCTGGAGTCCCTTTACGCGAAGAGGCCTATGAATTCGACAACCGGAAAATCGTCACCATGTGGGATGACAAGGGAGTCCCTCTCAGCGTCGAAGAATACGACGATGAAATTTTGATGGAGGGAAAATACTTCACTCAAGAGCACGAACTTGAAGCCATTGTTGAAGGGGGATATGGAGAGCGCATCAAACGGGATCGAACCGGCCTTCTCATCTCGCGCGAGAAGATCGAAAATGGGATCATCGCCACTCGTTCAACTTACCATCCAAATGGCCAGATCCACACGATTTCCCATTACCACGATTACCAACTCCATGGTCCTCAGATGAAGTTTACCGCTTCAGGAAGGCCCCTCATGGAGCTCAACTGGAACCACGGCATCCTCGACGGTCAGAAAATCGTCTATCGAAACGGTTCTAGAGTAGCTGTCATTCCTTACATCAATGGGCAAAAACACGGCACTGAACTCCACTACGACGATCTCGGCAATCTCACCGCAGAAATCGAATGGCGCAACGACAAGAAACACGGCCTCACCAAACTGCATTCAGAAGAAGCGACCGATACTGAGTGGTTCTTCAAAGGCCAATCTGTGAATGCAGACAAATTTCAGAATCTTGAGATGAGAGAACAGCTTTTCGAAATAATGCGCGGGAAAGAAGTTCGCTAAATAACTGGGCAAGCCCAAAAGGCTTGCCCCAATTCACTAAGGAGTTTTGACTTCTACTTTGACTTCTGGAGTGGAGGCAGTTGGTTGTGAAGCGGGAGCTTGTTGTGGAGCGACAGCAGGAGCTTTCATCTCGACAACTGGAGCGCTTGGAGCGCTTTCTTTTTTGGTTCCGCAGCATCCGCCGCCATTTCCGGAGCCTTGCTCCTTCTTTTGATCATCTTTCTTTTCTACTTTTGGTTGGCATGCGCAGACAAAAACCATCAAGCCCGCAGCCAAAAGAAACTTCTTATTCATTACATAACCTCTAGGTTAATGGACAACATCCAAATTCTCATTCCTCCCCTTTTTCCGCAAGCAAGAAATAATGGGGAAATAGAAAAATAAGAAAAGTAAAATGATATAGACAGTCGGGCACGTTCCGCTATCGCTCCACCCCCGCTGCCCGGGTGACTGGTTCTTGCTTCGATCAACAGGGAACTTCGTTCCCTTATCGCGTCTACGGCTACGCGACCTTGAGGTCAGCTCCGCCGTTTACTACGACGC
>CAYZHU010000207.1:0-2817 GCA_964477585.1 uncultured bacterium | reverse complement strand
AGATAGTATATGAGAAATTGGAATTATTTTCACAGTTTTACTTAAAAATTGAAAACGATACTGATCTTTGATTTTGGGATGGCCCGATGGTGCGACTGGAAGGATTTCTATAGGGGGAAGAAGAATCCTTTGTAGTTGATTATGAGCAGCTTCGGCCGATTCTTGGGCAAGAAGGGGGTCGGGAGAGGTGAATAATAGCTTGACCAAGTGGCAAAAAGGGGGGAAGCCAAAGAGCCTTCTTTCTTCGATTTCAGCAGCGTAAAAGGCAGGGTAGTCTTGGGCTGAGGCAAGGCGAATAGTGGGATGCTCGGGGAGAAAAGTTTGGATGATCACTTCGCCTGGAAGATCTTGCCGGCCCGAACGGCCTGCCACCTGGGTGATGAGCTGGAATACCTGTTCCGGCGAGCGGAAATCAGGGATGGTGAGCGAGGCGTCTGTGTTGAGGACGGCGACGAGTGTAACGGATGGGAAGTGGAAACCTTTGGCGATCATCTGGGTCCCAATTAGGACATCTGCCTTATGGGCGCGGAATTGTTTGAAGAGCTCTTCATGGCTGTTTTTTTTCTGAGTGGTGTCGCGGTCCATCCGAAGGGTTCGCACTTCGGGGAAGATGGCGTGGAGGGAGCGCTCTACGTGTTCCGTCCCAAACCCTTTGAATGAGAGGGCGTCAGTGGAACGGCACTGAGGGCACTCGCGCGGAGTGGGTTGTTGGAAGTTGCAGAGATGGCATTGAAGATAATTGGAAGAGCGGTGGTAGGTGAGAGAGAGATCGCAGTGGGGGCATTTGATGATGTGCTGACACTGCTTGCAAAGCTGGAGTCTGTGATAGCCCCGTTTATTGAGAAAAAGGAGCGTTTGTTCTCCTTTTTTCAACCGGTCTTCGATCCCTTTTAAAAGCTCGTCGGAAAAGTGGGTAAAGCCTCCCGAGACTTCAAAGGCATGTTTCATGTCGATGATCTTCACTTTGGGGAGTTGGGCGTTTGTCGCGCGGGAGGAGAGGATATGGAATTTGTATTTCCCAATTTCGGCATTGTAGCGCGATTCGAGGGAAGGGGTTGCGCTTCCCAAGACTACGGTGCAATTTTCTAGATGGGCCCGCATGACTGCGACATCTCTTCCTTGATAGCAGGGAACTTCATCATTTTGTTTGTAGGATGAATCGTGCTCTTCATCGACGATGATGAGGCCGAGGTTTTGGGCGGGACTGAAGATCGCGGAGCGGGCGCCGACGACGATCATCGCTTTCCCTTTTTGCAGATCGGCCCAGGCGGCATTTCTCTCTCCTAAACTTCTTCTGTGGTGGAGAAGAGCGATTTTTTGGGAGAAGCGGGCGCGGAACCGCTCGATGGTTTGAGAGGTAAGAGAAATTTCGGGGACGAGGAGGATTGCCGATTTATTTTGATCGAGAGCCGCTTGGATCGCCTGCAGATAGACCTCTGTTTTTCCGCTTCCGGTAATTCCGTAAATCAGGTGGGAGGCAAAGCTTCCTTTCCCAATCGATTCGCGGATCGAATCCAGGCAATTTTGCTGCTCTGCGTTCAAGATTTTTGGCTTCGTAGGAAAAAAATCTTCCTCCAGCATCAGCTCTTCAGAGCGGGCGGCTGGTTGGAGGGAGAGGAATTTTTTTTTTGCGAGAGTGTCGATGGGGCTTTTCGATAGCTTGGTCTCTTCGAGAAGATCGGAGAGGAAAATCCCTTTCGGATGGTTCACAACGGTTTCCAGGATGAGAGCTTGCGCAGGAAAAGATCCTCTCAGATTTTCACAAGCCTTCAAGACCTCCGCGTGGGTTTTTAAAAGAGAGATGAAGATCTCTTTTTTTTGTTCCACTTCTTTCCGTACGTTGGGCGGAACAAAACAGCGGAGCACTTTCTGCATGGGAGCGCAGTAGTAGGTGGAGATCCAATTCGCCAATTTCCAAAGGGGATTGGAAAGTTCCCCTTGGCTGGATAAGATACGGGAGATCGGTTTGACCGCCCCAAAGCTTGCTCTTTCTTTGATCTTAAAGACTGTCCCTTGCTTCAACTGATTCCTCAACGGCACTTCCACTCTCATCCCAACTTGGATCGAGCTTTGCCACTCTTCCGGGACTTCATAGTCGAGCGGCTTTGTCAAGTTTTGGTCGAGATACACTTCTATGAAGAGAGTTTTTGGCATAGCGCTTTCCAGAGGGAACGTTTCAAGAGGGGATCTTTCAGATAGAGAGAAAGATCGGGAAGGAGGAAGAGTGGGACCGAACCTAAGGTGCGGGTTGCCGCTGCGGGAATTTCTTTATAGAATTGCATCAGGTGGCCCATTTGCCAGAGAGAATAGTCGCAGATGATCATCATTTTCAACTCAGGGACAGAGAGGAAAGTTTCCCACTGTTTTTCCTTTTCGATCGATTCAGCCTGCACAAGACGGGCTGGGCCAAAGTAGACATCGAGCGCTTTGGCAATTTGTTCTAATAGGGCTCTTTGAGCGGGCGGTTCTTGGAAGGAGAGGATCGAAATGGGGACGGTTTGGTTTTTTGTTTTCCACCGCGTGCTGATCTTTTTTGCAACCGCACCGCTCGGGATCGTATCGAGGATGGGAAATCCGGGTGCGATTTTTTGGAGGAGCTCTCGAAGAGAGGAAAAATCGGTAGGAAGAGGTTGCGGTTCCTCTTCCTTTGCCTGGATAGCGGCGGGTTTAGGGTTAGGAATTGCCTTCTCTGGTTCTCGATGAACAACAGGAGGAGGAGGCTGCGCCACTGTCTCTTTCTTCTGCGGCGGCGAAGGGGGAGGAGGGGGGCTTGCAATCTTTTCGGGGATTCTTCCGATTTCGGTTTTACGAAAGTAG
>CAYZHU010000206.1:0-2883 GCA_964477585.1 uncultured bacterium | reverse complement strand
CGAAGTGTTTGGCCTTTGGGACGAAAAGTCCAGTCTGTCCCCACGTCTACAAAGACTTCATCACCCTTTTCAATCTGAAGTTTGTCCACAGATTGAGGGAAGAGATCTATAATAAAAAAGAGGAGATTGCCCATCTTCTCGATATTTACATTTATGATTTTTTTGAATTGGATAAAATTCAACCAAAGACATGGTGGGAGAAAGTTGCTCTTAAAATGAGAAGAAAGGTGGGGAATGATCGGCGCCAATTTTTTTCCTTCAATGTGGTGGAAAAGTACAATGAATACCAGATGGTCGTCTCGCCCGAAGAAGAGAGTGGATCCCCCTCCATTAACGTGATCGAAATTATGGCTTGCGGGTGCGCCTATCTGGGCAAGCAGGGGCTTTATGAGGCTTGGGGGATGGTTCCGAACGTCCATTTTATCGCATATGATGGCACTCTATCTGATCTTCTTGCGAAAATCGAATTTCATAGCCAGCGGCCCGATCTGACTGCGCAAATTGCAGCGAATGGGAAAAAATTCGTAGAAGCACATTTTCAGGCGCCTCAAGTCATGGAAAATTTCTGGAATTTCATACGCCCACAAGTCTCGCTATCCAAGTCAGATCAACGATAGAGAAAGAAATTCCAAAATAAATTCTCTGCGTCTCTGCGGTAAATTTTTAAACCCTTTACAAATCGTTGAATGACTTTAAGCGTTAAGGATCCGGGTTAGAAAAGTAACCGCAGAGACGCAGAGGACGCAGAGATCGCAGAGGAAGAAAAATAGGTTTTTTGAGTTTTAGGTTGAGGCCTATGAAGGCTTTCCTCTCTCTTCGATCTTGTGAAATTATCGGTAAAAACTTAAGATCTCCCACATGTTCAAAATCATCGGCAATCAAATCCTCGAAGAAGTTTCCCAAGTTATAAATGGCGTTGATGAGCTTGCGGTGAATAGATTAATAGACAGCATTTTGGATGCAAAGACAATCGTCACTTGTGGAGCTGGAAGAATGGGGATGATGGCGAAAGCTTTTGCCATGAGACTCAGCCATTTAGGACATCGCGCTTTCCATATCCAAGATTGCAATACCCCGCGCATAGGCAGCGGAGATCTCCTATTGGTCTCTTCGGGCTCAGGAGAGACAAAAACCATCGTCACTTTAGCCCAAGTCGCAAAACAGCACGAGGCTCAAATCGCGCTCGTCACGACGCGCAAAGAATCGAGCTTAGCGAGCTTAGCGGACGTGAAGGTAGTGTTGCCAGCCCCTTCCAAGGTCGAATCGACCTCTTTTTCTTCCATTCAGCCGATGACAACCTTGACAGAACAATCCTCTCTTATTTTTTTTGATACACTTGTGATGCTCCTTATGCAGAGACAGAAGCAAACGAACGAGATGTTGAAAACAAGACACTCTATTTTGGAGTAAACTCATGACCCATAAAAAATGGTCCGCTTCTTTGATCTGCGCCGATTTATTTCATTTAGCTCGAGATATTTCCATCTTAGATAAAGAGAGAGTAGACTACCTTCATGTCGATGTTATGGACGGCTCTTTCGTTCCCCGTTTAGGGATGTATCCCGAAATGGTGCAAAAAATCAAAGAGATCTCCTCTATTCCCATAGAAGTTCACCTGATGATCCACAATCCAGAGGCCTACATTTCCGCTTTTGCAGAAGCTGGGACCGACATTCTCACCATCCATGCTGAAGCGTGCCGCGCTGACCTCTTTCGCGCGGTAGAAGCGATTCAAAAACGGGGGCTCAAGGCAGGAATTGCACTGAATCCAGCGACTGAATTAGAAGAACTTCCTTACCTGAAAGGCGCCGTAGATTACTTGCTGATCATGGGAATTAATCCGGGCATATTAAGTCAAAAGATCAAGCCATTTATTTTCGATAAAATCCGAAAATATAGAGATAAAATGGATAGCATAGGGATGAATTGCGAAATCATCATAGATGGGGGCGTTAATTTTGATAATTATGAACGCCTGTTTCGCGAAGGAGCCGATATTTTAGTCGGCGGGAGCCAAACAATCTTCCATCCTAGCCAAAGCATTCTAGATAATTTAATAAAAATTAAAAAAGCCGAAACACTTGTATGACTTGTCAATTTAAGGTTTTGATCACGACGAGCGGAACTGGTTCCCGTCTTGGCAATATTACAAAGTATATGAATAAAGCCCTTGTTCGAGTTGGGAAAAAGGCGGCCATTTCCTACATTTTAGATAACGTTCCGTTGGAAGTTCCTGTTGTAGTAACGCTCGGATATCGAAAAGAGCAGGTCAAAGAGTACTTGCTCATGGCGCATCCTGAACGGGTTTTTGAATTTGTAGAGATCGATAAGTATGAGGGGAAAGGGTCTAGTTTGGCCTATTCGCTCCTCTGCGCAGCTCCGCAGATTCAATGCCCCTTTATTTATGTAGCATGCGATACGTTATTTACGATGCCCCTTTCTCGCCCAACAAAGAATTGGATGGGAGTTGTGAACGGGCTCGATGGGCGTCAATATACAAGTGTCCAAATTGATGAAAGAGGGCAGATCAAAGAGATTTTGCCGAAAAATGCGGCCGAATATGATTCTGTCTATATTGGACTTGCAGGAATTTGTGATCATTCCCTTTTCTGGGAGAAATTGCGTGAGCTCTACCGGTTGTATCCCAATGATTCAACTCTAAATGACACTCGAGCTTTAGACGAGATGTTACTTCAAGGTGCCACTTTCTATCCCCAGAACACAGAAAGCTGGTTAGACATCGGAAATGAAGAGGCGCTCAAGAAGGCGAGGAGAGAAGTTCACGATTACTTCGATAATTTAGAAAAACCTGACGAAAGTATTTATCTTTTTAATAATCAATTTGTTGTGAAGTTTTTTCACGATGCATCGATCGCGCAAAAA
>CAYZHU010000205.1:0-2908 GCA_964477585.1 uncultured bacterium | reverse complement strand
CCTGTTTTTTTATCGTAAGATGCGAGTTTGGTATTGGCCCCCACTTGATTGACTAAAATCGCGTTGGTAAAGCGTAGGAGGTCCATTGTCCCTTCCGCCATGCTGGGAGGGCCTCCGATCAAAGTCGCATCGTCGATCCCGATGAAGATGCAAGTTTGGAAAGTCCCGCTTTTAAGACGCGCTTGAATCGTCCCTTTGTAAAGTGGGACGGCCCAATCGATGCCGGTGAGACTCCGGATCCGGTACAAAACCGTTTCTTTCATTCCCTTCAGATCGTCGATGTACTGGACCGTGGGATCCATCACCCAAATATCGGGCTGCGAAGTGTCGGTGATGTAGCTAAAAGTCCTCTTCATGATCCCGACGAAGATCGCCCCTTGCTGACTGATGATGAAGGAAGCAAAGCTCAATGCGATCACGAGGCCGATGTATTTCATCCGGTCCCCGATCAACATCTTTATGGCGTAGGCGTACATTCCCAATTCCCCCCGAGAGCTTTATAAAGAGAGATCAGATCGCTTGCGATCGCTTGGTTGCTTTGTACGAGAAGAGTCTCTGAATCGATCGCCGTTTTGAGAGCTGCTAATTGTTGGATTTCACTATCGAGGCCTGCATGAAACAGATCTTCCGTGAGGACAAGAGATCTCATATCGGCTCCGAATTTCTCTGAAAGATCGCGATTCCTTTTCTGCTCTTCGAAGAAAGCGACTAGAGCCCCTTCCACATCTTGGAGAGCTGAAATCACCGTGTTTTTATAGGTGAGAAGCGCCTGTCTTTGGTTCGATTTGGAGATATCGATCTGCCCAAGCGTCCTTCCCCAATCGATCAGGTCCCAGTTCATTGAGGGGCCGATCGTCCAATAGGTGCTTCTATGTTGGAATAAATTGGAGATTTGATTGCTCTCCATCCCCACTCCATCCCCAGTCAGTAAAAAAGCGGGAAAAAGCCCCGATATTGCCACTCCGATCAGTTCGGTTTGGGCCGCAAGCTCCCTTTCCGCAGCCCGGATATCGGGCCTTCTTCTTAAAAGCTCAGAGGGAAGCCCCGCTGGCACTTTCCCCAAAAAGACAGGGATTGGAAGGGTTTCATCAAAAGCGTGGGCCAAGTTTTCCGGCTCTTTTCCTAATAGAATCGCAAAGGAATAGATCATCTGTTTCAAAGAGGTCTCTAAAATAGGGAGCTGAGCTTTGTCTGTCTCAAGAGCCGATATTTGGGCCTCTACATCGATCTCATTGTCGAGCCCCGCGTTGAATAGGACTTTTTGCAGCTCTAACTCCCGCGCATCGGCTTGAATCCTTTTCTGAAGTAGATCTATCTGCACTTGAAGCGAGCGGATCATCACGTAATCGCGCGCTACCTCCGCAATCAGTGTGATCAACACATCCGACGCTGAAAAAATGCTTTTTTCCCATTCATCGAGCGCCGCCTGTTTCCCTCTCCTAAATTTTCCCCAGATATCCAATTCCCAGATCGCATCAAAACCGATCTGGAAGAAATTTCTTACCGGATTTGTATTCGTCGATCCGATTTGATTGCCTACCACTCCTTGTGCAAATGATTGGGCGCTTGCGATCGAGGAGGTAAGAGTTTGGCTGAACCTTTCCCGATTTGCAATCGCCGTCATATCGATCTCGGGCCAAAGATAAGAGCTTTGGACTTGATAGGCTGAGCGCGCCTCCACGATCTGCTCCAAAGCGATCAGATAGTTATAATTGTTTTGGGCGGCCTCTTCGATGAAGGCGTCTAAGAGGGGATCTTCAAATTGTTTCCACCAATTGCACAGTTCTCCATCGCTGACTTGCTCGGCCCCATCTTGTTCGACAAAGGATCCGGGCATTTCCATTTCAGGGACTTTGTAGTTGGGGCCCACCATACAGCCGCTCAAAAAAAGCAAGATAAGGAAACGGAATTTCATTCCTCACCAATGGGTAAGGGGGGCGCCTCGATGTAGACATCTAACAATTGCCCTGGGAAAATGGGACGGTCCTCTTTCTCAAACCGGTAAAGGACTTGTAAGACACGCGTGTCGATCCGTCCTACTGTCTCTCCTGTAAGGGAAGTTTTCGGGATTACATAAGGTTCTAACCGTTCGAATTTGAGAGGGAAATGGATCTTTGCATTTCCTCTTACAAAGGCAGTTGCCGGAGATTTTTTCTTGAAGCGCCAGCAATCTTCTTCATCGATATCGATCCTCATCTGGAGCGGAGAGATGGTTCCCATTAAAATTTGTGCTGTTTCCAAGATCTGATAGGATTGCATGATCCCATATGAAACAGGGGCGTAGATCTCTCCGATATGGGCATTCACTTGCAAGATCTGTCCATCGACGGGAGCGCGGATCGTCGATCTCTCAATATCTACCTTCACCTGCACCGCCTGGTTTTTGGCTACTTCGACCTGCTCTTTCGCTTCTTTCATTGCATAGTAAGCTCCCCAGTAGGACTGTTCGCTCACAGCTCTGCGGTCAGAGAGCCTTTGGTAGAAAGAAAATTGCTTTTTGTAATTTTCGTAATTGATGACCGCGGCTTTCCACTGGCTTATGGCTGTCTCTTTTTGCGCCTCAAGAGCCCTCGTATCTTGTTTCATCAACGGATCGCCTTGTTTTACCATGTCTCCCTCGACGACATAGATTTCAACAATAGGCTCTACAAATGGGGTCCCGATGGCGATATTTTCGGTCGAAGCTTCGATGATCCCTGAGCCATAAATCGCATGTTTATAGGGAGATTTCGACGCTAAATAAGGAATGGGAGGCTTTGGGGGTTTTCTATGGCTCCAGACGACAGCAGCCAAACCGATCAATGCGCCAACCGCAGCCAAGATAGGCAACATATATTTCCGGACCATAATTCCCCATATAAAAAAAGCCCCCAAGCAATACAAGTCTTTTCGTGAACGTGAACGTTTG
>CAYZHU010000204.1:0-2916 GCA_964477585.1 uncultured bacterium | reverse complement strand
GGACAAAACCGAAGAATTTCTCCTTCAAAAAGGGCAACTAGAGTTAGAAATGCAATCGATCACCCTCCAATTGCAGTAGGTCTCCTCGCATGGACAGCAACTACGCACGATCAGATAAAGAGAGGTAATATTTTCCAAAACAAAATCGAAGCGAGTAAAATCATCTTTTTGTCCCTTGAATGAGATAATAATCTAAAGCCCCAGCTTCGTAAGCCACTTTCCAGTTTCTAGTCCAGGAATTGCGAAGTTCGGTTTGAGATACCCACTGATCAAACCCATTCCATACATGAGCGCCAATCGATTGGATAGTAATATCCGTAAATCCGCTTTGTACGAGGTCTTCTTTAATGGAGTGAATAGAAGGGAGGTGATCGATGTCAGCATTCACAGTTTGGACCAGAGGTGCAACCTGTTCTTTAGCCTCACTATGACAACCAAAAAAGGTTGCAACACAGATCTTACCATTCTCAACAAGAACCCTTGAAGATTCGGCAAAAAATTTTCGAATTGATGGGAAATGCTGCGCAGCTTCTACGGAATATATTCTATCTACTGATGCGTCTTTCAAAGGCAATGCTTGCGCATCTCCTTCCTCATACCTTACTCTACCTTCCGAAACCGCGATCTGATTAATCGTACGTGCCCGCATTACTTGTGACTTACAAAAGTCAAACCCGATTACACTTTTCGGCTTAAATTCTTTGGAAATAAGATTAGCACCTACTCCTCGACCAGATCCAACTTCTACTATCGTATGCTCTGGAGTAATATCCAATCTTTGACCTACCTGTCGGTACATCTCCTGTTGGCTGATTAATCTTTGCTGTGAATTAATTAGACCTTTCTGTTGATTAATCTTCTCAGACCAATATCCAAAATTGATAAAGTCTCCTGAGAATAAACCCGTTGCCCCGAGATTATCTTCTTCATACATTTCCCTAACACTTTTCTCAATTCTGCCCTCAAAAGGGGGGGGTATAACAGGTAATGTTGCTGCGCAAGCCATAGTCTTCTCCACTTACTTTCTTTTTATTTTTTTTCAGCAAATCTTTGCGAAAACAAAGAAATTATAAATAATAAAGAAATAAATGTAAACAAGAAAATAATTGAATCTGAAATAATCCTGAAAAAGAGGAGGGCGAAAACGGAAGCCATTGATATTAAAAGCTCTATGAATCCACATAAGGTGCCTCTAAAGGCCGGGGATGTGGAAGATAGGATGGCGTCATAAACGAAAGGAAGATAAAAGCCCCCTAAATTAGCCACCAACATGGTTTGAAACGAAAAATTCAGGTTATCAACGTTATAGACTATCGCGGAAAAAAGAGAAACTATCGAAAAGAGTATCCCCATACCATATGCCAACGTCAAAACAGATAAATGAGGGGTCTTTCTATAAAGAAGGCTCAGCAACGTCCCAACCAAAGAGCCAATCCCGAGCAGAGAGTAGAGAATCTTGTGAGATTCTTGGAATTCCAAATACGAATCCGATAAAAAAAACACAATTTGGCCAACAAAAAGTGCAAATAGAGTTAAATATACTTTCGATCTATTCCCCTGATGAATTAACTGCCGAATTTTAAGAGTATGGGCTTTATAATCTCGGACATCGCAAAAGAACACAAAAAAAACTGCATTGATCAGCATGCTGGGGAGCATGATTTTTAGAAACACTGTGTGCTGCATTTGAGACAAATATGAAAACAAGCACCAGGGTAAAAATTGCGCAATAAAAGTGAAGGCGATCAATTGTACTTTCGATTGATGTGGAAAATTATCGATGATGGACGCCCTAGCAATGGGAGTGGGGTTAAAGGTCATACCCAATAGCAATATAAGAAGTGGGGAAACTCCGTATAAATTGATCCATAGAATCAATACAAAGCCCGATGTCAGGGTAAATAAAAGGCAAGTTTTTCGGCTGAATCGATCTGATAAGTATCCTAAATATAATCCACTTAGAGCGAGGGAGACGATCCAAATAATAAAAAACTCTCCTGAACTGGGCAAATTATAGATCTGGATGGATACTAATTCGAATAACGAAATCATTAGCAGGGCGGGAAAGCTATTGAATGTCTTAGTAAAAACGCTTTGAGGAAGAGTTGTTTGATCAGACATCTCACTTACCTAGATACTCATGACTTATGAGCTCTAAACCTTAAAGTATCAAAAAAACCTTGAAAAATCCTAGCACAAACTATACTGGGACACGGAAACTGTTCTAGATTTTTTCTCTCTTAATGCTCTATCTAGACTCTGAGCTAGGACAATTACATACGGCAAAGATAAGAGATCGCGATGACTGCCGGGGGTCTCATGAACCCCTATCTCTCCTCTTGAAATAGATCGCCAAGTCTCAGCGAGAGGGGTCGATTTCATGCGAAAAAACTGCTCTTTCGCTTGGAAATAGTCAATTTTCTCGGAGTAAACTTTAGGGGCATATTTTCTCAAAGCAGCCAAGTTCTGCTGAATATTTTTAAAAGTCATCTGTTGTTGGGACTCCGGTAAACTAGCAAGTCCGATACAAGCTAGGACTTTGCCCATTAGATCTACCTGCGAAAGGGTTTTTAGCTCAGCCGCTGCAACCTCTTTTCCTTCTAATAGCTCTAACAAAAAAGAGAGCATTTCCCATTCATCTTTTCTTGGAACCTGCTCATTTTGAGGATTGATCGCATCTATCATCCCCAGAAATTTAGGAGGATACCCTAACTTTTCAAGTTGCGTTGCCATTTCAAAAGCCAATATTCCACCAAAGGAAAAACCGCATAGAGAATAGGACTGATGGAATCCTATTTTTTCTATTTCACTAACATAAGAAGAAACAATCTCCTCAATACTCCGATCTTTCTGATTCAAAACATCTTGAAAACCATAAATAGCCCCCTTATAGGCCATTGAATCTACAAGAGTCCT
>CAYZHU010000203.1:0-2940 GCA_964477585.1 uncultured bacterium | reverse complement strand
TTCAAAACAGCACAGGCAGCTCCAAGCGATGCAGGAAAAACACCATGTACTGTCCAGGGTATAGGCTACTGCGGATTACTCCCTTTATTGGAGGTGTGGAAAACGTTTCGAAATTTAGCATTTTTTGTGTTTACTATAGTATTTACCCTTATAGGCTTGGGAGTCATGCTTCGTGTCAAAGTAGACCCACGCACAGTGATGACGCTTGAAAACCAAATCCCTAAAGTCATTATTGGCCTGGTCCTCATTACCTTTTCGTATGCCATTGCTGCATTACTTATAGACCTTATGTATGTTTTTATTTATGTGATCTTTGGCTTTTTTGCCCAACCACAATTATATGGCACCCCAACTGAGGATACCACGCATCTCGTCACTCAAATTGCCGAGGTCCAAAAAACCTACCAAGGAGACAACCCATTTGGTGTGTTTAATAATTTAGTTGGCATTCGTGAGGCTATTTCCACTGCTTCCGGAGGAGCGGGAGATATTGTGGCAAACCTTTTCTATGCCCAACAAAATAATGCCGATTGGATGAGTATTAATGGATTTTTCTCTCATATATTTGATTTTGTGAGAGATTTTGTCGGCTATGTGCTTTCATGGGTGGCAACGCTTGCGGTATTTATCGTCTTAGCAATTGCAGTCATTGTCGCACTCTTTCGAGTATGGTTTGCCCTCCTCTATGCCTATATTTACATTTTATTTGATATTGTCTTAGCACCTGTGTGGATCATGGCTGGTGTATTTCCGGGAAGTACCCTAAATTTTGACACGTGGATCAGATCTCTTATAGCCAATCTTGCTGCATTCCCCACCGTCATTGCGATGTTTTTGATGGGACGAATTTTTATGTACGCCTTTGTCCAACAATCCCAACCCATGTGGCTAGCCCCCCTTATTGGCAACCCGAATAGAAACAATGTCGATTTTCAACCTATTGCCAGTCTTATTGCCATTGGGATTATTCTGGTAACTCCTGCAGCAGTGAATATGATGCAAGAATTCTTCAAAGCACCTGCCTTTAAATGGACCTCGACTGCCTTCCAGCAAGTCGGAGCCGGCGCTGCTGTTCCTGGCCGTGTAGGCGGAGGCGTGATGAACCAAATGTTTGGAGTACACTATGGTGGAGAGGGCGGTCATGGCGGCCCTGTAGCACAAGGTGGTCCACTTGGCCAAGCGATGCGATCACTCGGTCTGGCACATTAATGACCTCCACCACCGCCGCCGCTACTTGTGGCAGCTCCTAATGACTCCTCTGTTGCCACAGCTGTTGCCGCCAATGCTCCGGATGCCAATATGGCTAACACCAGAAAGAGTGTTGCCTGAAGGGCTCTGGTTCTCCATTCATCTCCGCGTGTCACCCCAATACGTTCTTTTAGACTTCGTAAGAAAATCTCTTTTTCCTCAACATACATATGCTTTCTGTGTTCCACTTCTTCTGCACTGATAATTCCCCGTTGATACAAAATTTTATCCTGGAGCTCTTTTTTTCCTGCAGATCCTTCCAGCATGAATCGCAAATCGCGATCGATAATTTGCCGAAGCTCTTCACGTTCAAACACATGCGCTTCAGGCCCATAGATTTTTTGGATTTCCGAAACAGGTATTCTACCCACGCCCTTCAGCCCAACCACATCCAGCCAGTAATACGGCTTAGACATATCCAGATAGGAACCATATGTAAACCTGATAGCTTTGGCAATATCTTCCTGTCCGTTCGCCGAACCCAACGATAATGCATATTCCTGCGCACCTTTCATTTTCTCTTCAGGCTTTTCTTGTGTGAGAAATGTATACAACCCATTCATGGCTTTTATACCATCCATCGCATCATTCATGGTACGTCTATACCCATCGCCTCCAGGCTCTGTAGACACCATATCAGAAACTTTGGCCAACCCGGTAATCGCTGGTGGATCTTCCAATTCATCCTGAAACAAATCATCCACTGACAAAACCCGCTGATAGATATCATCAAACCGGTAATCCTGTACCAGCAGTCTGGTCACCCCCACCTGTTGTTTTGTGATACCATCTGCAATCGTGTGAGAAGATATATAGTTTTTCATTGCCTGATAGCCTCGTTGGAGTCTTTCTGCTGCATTGGTGATAGGCTGTCCATCCAGGTCCGTAATACCAGCATTATTGACTATTCGCTGTTGCTCAGCGGTCAAATTTGTCAAATCTACTATCTCAGGAACATCTTTTCTCATCTCATTTTCCCGAAGCAGAGTCACCACAGATCCGAAATCTGAACGGAATTGATCAAATGCACTCGTCCCATCTGCATAATCTGTCTGACTAGGCACAAAATTTGCTGAATATCCCATGATGCCGGCTAATTCTCGTTGCAACGGATCTAGTTCATCATGCCATGGACCGTGAGCATGTTCTAAGTCTTTCTTCCAATCATGTTGTTCATGATGATTTCCTCCCCCATGATGCCCTCCACCACCACCTACTTGCCGGATTGACACTTTGTCTTTAATAAGTTTTATAATTTCTTCAGGTTTTTGCTGCGCAATTTTTTGCCATATTGCCTCTGCAGCGACTCTGTTTTTCTCATTTTCTTTTTTAGCCATAGTAGCTTGACCACCACTTGCATCCTTTAATTGCAAATACAACCCGAAATCTTTTGCTTTGCGTTGTCCCTCCTCCACAGCTGCTCCTCCTCTGCCTCTCTCTTTAAATCGTTGCTGCAGATCTGCCAGTTCTGCTTTCAATGTCTCATCATTTTCCGCAGATAATTCTCTTTCATCTAAATTTATTGGATTTCCATGTAATAATTCTTCGTTAGTGAAATCATCTACCGCAATCACTTTGCTGATAGCATCACTTGCCTGTACAAATAAATCCAATTGCTGCTGACTAATTATATTCTGTTGAAAAGCGGATTGTGCCTGCTCTATCGCCGTATAGCCAGTCAGAATACCATCA
>CAYZHU010000202.1:0-2981 GCA_964477585.1 uncultured bacterium | reverse complement strand
TAGCGCTCCAAAAAGAGTTAACCCAATATCTCAATGAAGATCAGATCTACCGGATGGATCACTATCTGGGAATGGAACTTCTGCAGAAGGTCATCCCGTTCCGGAAAGAAAATGCCCCGATCGAAGCGATCTTGAGCCACCGCTATGTCGATCATGTTTCGATCCAACTTTCTGAAGAAATTGGGGTGGGAGAAAGGGGGATTTTCTGGGAGGAGACGGGGACTTTGCGCGATGTGATCCAAAACCATGTCATGCAATTGGTCACCCATATTGCAATGGATCTTCCGTCAGATGAGAATCTTCATAAGGAAAAGGTTCGGGTTCTCGAGTCTCTCCGATCCTTCCCTAAGCATAAGATCGACGCTTTTGTTAAACGGGGACAGTATGAGGGATACCGAAAGGAATCAGGGGTGGATAGCTCGTCAAGAGAGACTTATGTATCGGCAACTTTGCTAATCGATAACAAGCGATGGAAGGGGGTTCCCTTTTATCTGGAATCGGGCAAGCGTCTTTCTAAAAAGATGACCCAGATTGAAATTGTCTTCAAGAAGGGGGTGCCGCTCCATCGAATTCTATTCCAATTCCATCCGAAAGAGCAGATTACAATTTGGGGCGAGCCTGACTTTAAAGAAAATGTGGTCTATGTCCACAAACGGGAAAGGGAACCTTATGAGAGGCTCATTTTGGAAGCTCTTCGAGGAGACCATTCCCATTTTGCTACCTACGATGAGTTGATCGCCTCCTGGCGTCTTTGGACACCTGTCTTAGCTCATTGGGAAACAAAGCAGCCCGACGATTTCCCTAACTACACTCCAGGCTCCGACGGCCCCGAATCGTAAAACAACGGTCTCATCGTTTCTATCGTTAACCTGGCGCTCATGAAAGTTTTTGGAGGATTTCGGCGAGTTGGCGCTCTGTTTGTGAAAGAGCCGATTCCAATTTGTGGATCACCTCTTTCGGCGCTTTGGCAAGAAATTCAGGATTATTCAGTTTTGCTTGCGTGCTTTCTTTGAGTTTTTCCAACTTCTCCCTCTCTTTTTCGAGCCGCACTTTCTCTTTCGCAAGAAGGGAGGGAGGAATCGGAATGGTGAGTTTGAGATGGCCTACGATTGCGCTCGAACCAAAGGGCTCTGTCTCGCTGTAGCTGATCTTGGAAGTGGGAGTTAAGGCCATGATGATGCCCAAATGGGGCTCGATCTTCTTCCAATCTTTTTCAGGTCCAGGAAGATAGCTCTCGGTTTTTTCAGATGGGGGAATCTGCATTTCGCCCCGGATATTCCGGATCGCATGGACGAGCTCGCTCAGATGGGCAAAAGAAGATTCGATCTCCGAGTCGATCTCTTTTTCAGAGATGAGCTGCGGATAAGGAGCATGGATGCATGCAGGGGAGAGGAGCGCCTGAATCGTCTCTTTTGTGTAGGGATCGCATTTTTTGGGGAGCTGTAGGAACGGGAATTGCTGCTTGAGCAAACTGAAAATCTCCTCAGTGATGAAGGGAGAAATGGGATGCATGAGCCGAATCGCGTTGGAGAGGAGAATGATGAGGAGTTTTTGTTTGTTGGCCTTGTGAGCTGCTGTCCCCACTTTTCCAAAAAGGGTCGGTTTTGCGAGTTCAACGTAGGTTGCGCAAAAATCATTCCAGAAGAAATCGTAGGCTCGAGTAGCCGCTCGATCAAAAGTGTACTCGGCTAGATTCCGGTTGATTTCCTGGACGGTTCTGTTGAGAGTGGAAAGGATCCACCGATCTTCCAAAGTGAAGAGATCGAAATCGAGTCCCTCGCACACAGTTTCCGCTGTTACCCCTTCGATATTCATGAAAACAAAACGGGAGCCGTTCCAGATCTTATTGGCAAAGTTCTTATATTCTTCGAATTTGCGCCTATCGAGATCGATCTGCCGCGCATGGGTGACGCTGGAACAAAGGGCAAGTCTTACCGCGTCGGTCCCATAATCGTCGATCAATTCCAATGGATCGATCACATTTCCTTTTGTCTTCGACATCTTTTCCCATTTCGATTCTACGTCGGGAGGAGTAGGGGCGCCAAGATCGTATTTTTTCTTCTCTTCAGGACTCAAGTAGACGACGCCGTCTCCGCTCTTTCTCCAATACGACTTACCATATATAAGGCCATGCAGGAAGGTCTCATGGAAGGGCACTTTTCCGAGTGTGTATTCGCCCATCAAGATCATCCGGGCTACCCAGAAAAAGAGGATATCGTGGCCTGTCACCAGGACCGATGTGGGATAAAATTTCTTCAGCTCGGCTGTTTTTTCAGGCCAGCCAAGGGTGCTAAAGGGCCAAAGGGCAGAGGAGAACCAGGTATCTAGGACATCGGGATCTTGGACCCAGTCATTGGGATTTTTCTCTACTTCGGGAGGATTTCCCTCGCCATCGTAACAGATCATCTCCTTTGGATTGCGCTTATTGTACCAGATCGGGATCCGGTGGCCCCACCAAATTTGGCGCGAAATGCACCAATCGCGGAGATTTTCGATCCAGTGGAAATAGGTCGATTCCCAATACGAGGGGATCAATCGTACTTTTTTATCGCGCACTGCCGCAATGAGCTTCTCCTTGAAGTGGCTCATCTTCACGAACCATTGCTTCGATAGATAGGGCTCAAGAACTGCCTTGGAACGATAGGAAAGCCCGACCCGCAGCTTGTGGGGCTCTTCACGGATCAAGAGCCCCTCTTTTTTCAATTCTTTCACGATCTCTTCTCGGGCTTCCTCCATCGAGAGCCCTGCGTAGCGATTGCCCTTTTCATTGATCTTTCCGTCGGGAGTCATGATATTGAGATAAGGGAGATGGTGCCGCTGCCCAACTTCGTTGTCGGTAAAATCATGGGCCGGAGTTACCTTGACCGCTCCTGAACCAAATGCAGGATCGACGAATGGGTCGGCGATGATCGGGATTTCCCGGTGGATAATGGGGAGTCTAATTTTTTCTCCAATGAGAGCCTTGTATCTCTCATCGTCTG
>CAYZHU010000201.1:0-3013 GCA_964477585.1 uncultured bacterium | reverse complement strand
ATCTTTTCGTGTTTTAAAAGCGCCTGATCCACTACCACAGGAATATCTCCTCTTTCCAGAGCGATGAGCGGGGTGATGGCTCCCACTTCAAGTCCTGTCGCTTTTTTTACCTGATCAGCATTAGCGAGATAGGCTTTTTTCCAGTTCATCAACTCTTTGAATTTCTTTACGTCTAGACGATTGGGTCCGGGAAGCAGAGCGATGGCATATCCTTTATCTCCCCCCACTACCATTGCTTTTCCGATGGCTGATTCCACCAAGTTTGTAATTTTGGCTACTTCAGGGCAGGTAAACACTTTTGCTGGAAAAGGGGTCTTGATATAAGTGAATTGCATCGTATCGAGCTGTGCAAGCAGTCTGGCGGAAGGGCCTATAAGGTTCATAATATCGCTCCTATTTTGTGGCTGTCAGAGAAAAATAAAATCCTCGGTCTTTCAAAACATGGGTCAAATCTGCATCTAACTTGTGTAGAATGGGGGAAAACCCGCTTTTAAAGCAATCGAGCTCTAAGTTTTTGGATTGATAAGATGGGTAGTTGAGACAAGATTTCGTAGTTGGGCCGAGAGAAGCCGCCTCCTCAAAGAGTTTAAGGTAGTCTTTCCGGGTACAGCCGTAGAGAGTGGGGAAAGTTTGGATCGATTCGGCCAGAGGCTTAAGCCCAACAAACCAGAGAAAAGATTGGAGCTCGTCGATATGGAAAGTGAAGCACTTCATGGTCTTGCCATTCAGCATCATCTCATTTTTTTCCCGGTCGATAGCTGCGGTGAATAGAGATTCGACTCCCTTTGTCTTTGCCAATTCATTGAACTCATAACTGATCGAATTGCGATTGTAGCCATTGAGAATCGCGAGTCCTTTGGGTTTTAACACGCGCTGGATTTCGGGAATTGTTCTATGGAATTGCGAGAAACAGATCACTCCGAAACTGGCGATCACAATATCGTAGTAGTTAGAGGGAAGCCGCGTGTCTTCTGCAATTCTTCGTTGGAAGGAGATTTTGTTGAGCTCTTCCTCAGAGAAAAAATAGGAGAGCCGCTCTTTCGCTTTTTTTAAGTACATAGGGGCGAAATCGATTGCATGGATCGATTCGATTTTGTGGGAGAGGAAAGGGTCTGAAAGTAAAATTTCTTCAAATCGCCCTGTTCCACAGCCGAGATCTAAAATCCTAAAGG
Source organism: uncultured bacterium (assembly GCA_964477585.1). Classification (GTDB taxonomy): domain Bacteria; phylum Chlamydiota; class Chlamydiia; order Chlamydiales; family SM23-39; genus CAYZHU01. The sequence goes on along the minus strand of CAYZHU010000201.1, from coordinate 1,841 downwards.
ACGAATTTTTCCCTTCGAGATAGGTTCTAATCTGTTTCAGGACGTATTCATTTTCCCAGATAATCGCGCTCAATGTGGCAGCCGAAGAGAGCTCTTTTTCATCGTAATGGCTGGCGAACTCGTTTTCGAGTTCCAACGTTTCATAATCGTATTTTCTGCGGGCCAGAGCGGCCCCGAAATCTTCTTTCATCGTATCGAGCCGAAGAGGGAGAGCTCCCATGGAAGCGCAGGCCCAGATAAAATCGGACTTTTGGGATCGCGAATAGACGAATACAGGGATTCCGGCGCCAAGCAGAAGATCGATCGTCGAAAGAGCGCGCTCAAAAGAGAAGTCGGCTTCGCTTAAAATAGCGATTTCTGCAAACAAAGAGCCTGTCTCAAGTCCTAAAATCTGATCTACCGATTCTGCCAACTTGATTTGAAATGGATCCTCTATCGACGTCTGAAGAACGGCGAGCAAGTTTTGTTCGGAAGAAAGGAGCGCGACAACGTGTTTCATAATTTGAGGGACAAGATTGTCTCCAAAATTCGCAAAAAACGCCACAACATTGTGTAATTATATCCCTTTTGTTATCGTCCTCAGCCAAAAATTGTGAGGTAAGTTATGACGCTATCTCTTCTGACAAAAACTTCCCTTAAAATGACGCTAAACAATTGGATTTCGCTCGAAGATTTTGCCACGTTTTTTGGAGAAGAGTCGGAATTGATTCTCGATTCCCAGGTTGTAGCCCGTCTCAACGAAACGCGCGTCTTCATCGATTACCTACTGTCAGAACAGATCCAAGTCTATGGCTTGACGACAGGATTTGCCGATTTGCGCAATACCGCAGTGGATGCGAATCAAGCGGCCCTGCTTTCCAGAAATATGATCTTGAGCCACGATGCAGGGATAGGCTCGCCTCTTTCTAAAGAAGTCACTTTGGGGGCTATGTATTTACGGGCCCATTCTCTATCAAAGGGATATTCTGGTTTTACCGTTGAATCGCTGACCACTTTAATCGAGATGATCAACAAACGGATCATTCCCGAGATCCCTTGCACCGGTTCTCTGGTCGCTAGCGGCGATCTCGCCTTTTTGGCGCGACTTGGCAGAGCGATGATGGGAGAAGAGGTTCCTGTCTCGTATCAAGGGGAAACGATCCACGCGAAAGAGGCTCTTCGGAGAGCTCGCATCACTCCGATGCAGCCCCTAGCTAAAGAAGGGCTTGCACTTACAAATGGAACTTCATTCATGGCCTCGATGGGGGCTCTTGCCTATCTGGAAGAGATGAAGTTCATGGATAATCTGATCGCCTTGACGGGTCTTTTTCTAAATGCCACTGGCGCCATCGATGCTGCTTTCTACGAAATGATGCATACAGTCCGTTATCAAAAAGGACAGCTACGGATAGCTGAAATGCTCAGGCCCTTTTTATCCAAGTCCGACAGCTCTGAAGTGCAAAACGATTATTCGATCCGTTGTTTGCCCCAGATTTTAGGCCCTAAACTCGAGATCATTTTAGAGCAGAGAGACAGGATTGAAAGAGAACTCAACGCCATCACTGATAATCCTCTTATTTTCCGAGGGGATGAGTTGTCCGCCGATGTGGATCCGTCTCGAATTATTCCCTTCAATGGAATGGATTGGGCCGTCATCTCCGGAGGAAACTTTCATGGGGAAGTTTCCGGCACTGTAGCAGACACACTTGCGATTGCGAACGCAAAAATCGCCCTCACGCTCGAACGGCAGCTCACCTATCTTCTCAATCCGTTTCGCAACGGAAAAAAGCTCCCCATCTATTTAGTCGCCGACCCAAAGAATGCCGGCGTCATGTCGGGATATATGATCAGTCAATATACGG
>CAYZHU010000200.1:0-3037 GCA_964477585.1 uncultured bacterium | reverse complement strand
GGCGATCCAAATCCTCAAATCGGGGGAAAGAGAAGGAGACTACATCTTTGCCGCAGTGGGAAAATTACAGTTTGAAGTGATGCAATACCGGCTAAAAGATGAGTATGGAGTAGAAACTGTCCTCACTCCCCTCCCCTACGAATGCAGCGCCTGGATCATCGGAGATATGAAGAGCTTCAACCGTCTCACCAACTCCGCTATCGTATTCGATAAACTGGAACGGCCGATGGCCCTATTTAGCAGCCAGTTTGAAAAACAGTATTGCATCAAGCAAAACCCCAATCACAAACTCATAGATGTGGCAGTTTAATCCTATAGAATGCCATTGCATTCGAAAATAGGATTTTATTTGCTTGCTTCTCATCAAAATTTGCGCGGATCAATTGGACGTCCTCATCTAAAAATGGGCGCTTGGACCGGGTCGACGGGAGATCGGTCCCAAATAGCAATGCATCTGGATTGACGCGCGCGATTTCCTTCAGAGCCCAAACGACATCGAAATCGACCCTTCCAAAGCCGCTCGCTTTCACTTTGATCCCCTTCTCCACAAGCTGAAGCAAAAAAGGGAATCCCTCTTTGGATAGGCCCAAGTGGTCGATGCTCACTGCAGGGAGCCGCATTAAAACAGGCGACAAGCCGGCCAGATCTTTCGAATCGACATAGAGTACGACATGCCAACCGGCCACTTTATAGATCCGTTTGGCAAAACTATCTATCGCTTCTACTTTCTCCGAGCCGCCCCATTTCAGATTAAACCGAACGCCGCGCACGTTTGCCCGGTTGAGTTTCATAATTTCTTCATCGGAAGCAGTGGCTTTGAGTTGCGTTACTCCCACAAACGAAGTCCCCAATTCTTGGAGCGCCGCCAGAAGGTAGGTTTGATCGAATCCTTGGAATGATCCAGAAACAACAGCTCCGCCCACAATCGGCAAATGTTGAATCCTCTTCCGGTAATCGCTCACAGTAAAAGGAGGCGGGAGATATTCCTGATTGGGAATTAAAGGAAATCTCGGATCGATGATATGGAAGTGGCTATCAAAGATCTGTTTCATAATTTTAGAGTAGCATACAAACTTCTCCAAGACAATACATCGATTCAAATAATATTTGCCTATGTTCTGTATTTCTGTGTATGTGGTATATTTCTGCTAGGAGTTTAATATGAGCGCTAAAACTGCAAGACTTACTATCGATTTACCTAAAGCTGAACACAAACGGCTAAAAATGGCTGCTTCCATGATGGGAACTACCATAAAAAACCTTGTTTTGATGAGCGTTGATGAATTCATGCACAAAAAGCCTAACAAGGTTACTGTAAAAGCCATCCGACAATCTGACACAGGAAAAAATCTTAAAAAGTTCGATAATTTAGATGAGTTTTTTGAGGATCTAGGAATTTGAATGCTCATCCCGGTCAGGACTAGTCAGTTTAAAAGAGATGTCAAACTTGCTATTAAGCGGGACAGAGACATATCAAAACTGAAAACAGTGATGGAAAAATTGGTCCATGAAGAACCACTTGATCCTAAATTTAAGGACCATAAACTCGTGGGAGATTATAAGAACCATCGAGAATGTCACATAGAACCAGATTGGCTTCTAATTTATCTCATTCTACAGAGAGAGATTCATTTTGTAAGAACTGGAACGCACGCAGACTTATTCTAAGAAAAATCTTGTACAGTAAAGATCCTTTCGGGTAAAATTTTTGTCCTTAATTTAGGAGAATCATTCCAATGAAGATCATCGATGCGAAATTCAATATTTGGTTAGCGACGAAATCCCATGACATGTGCAATTGTAACTTTAAGGGGTTTGTCACCGGTCCTATTCGGATCATTGCAGCAATCGCCCAGATCGCGTTGAACGGGATTGCGAGTATTTTCCTCGCTTTGCCTAGCCTTTGCATCAAAGGAAATAGCCCTTATCATGTAAAGCACTTCGCAAGAGATTTCTGTGTGGGCCTGCTCCATTTTTTCCGCGGGGTGCTTGAGATGATCCCTGGCCATTCATTCTGCACCGACATGTGGGCCGATGGACGTCTCCTTATTCTCGTCAGCGACCACCCGTTCCGTTCTAGAATTGAGGATGATTTTTAGAAGTTCATATGAAAACAATTGTTTTAGTTGGAATTCCTGGGTGCGGGAAAAGTTCTATAATCAAGGAAACTCTCCGACAAGCCCCTCAAGTCGATGTGGTGAACTACGGGGATCAAATGTTGCAAGAGGCGGCTTTGGAAGGCCTGAATCGAGATCAGCTCCGCAAGCTCCCCCTTGCTAAACAGAGAGAAATAGGGATCCATGCGGCTGAGAAGATAGTCAAAAACGAGAGAGGGACCGTTCTGATTGATACGCATGCCTTGATTCGAACCCCTACTGGCTATATTCCCGGGTTACCCAAAGAAGTCCTTGAGATCCTCTCCCCAAAAGCCCTCGCCTGGATTGAGTGCGATCCTAAAGTCGTGATGCAAAGAAGGGCAGAAGACCCTAAGCGGTCCCGCGACAAAGAAAGTATCGAGGAATTAGCTCTTCATCAAGAACTTTCGCGCGCTTATCTGGCTGCCTGTTCCGTGATGACAGGAGCAGCGCTCAGTTGTATCGATAACAATGGCCCCTCAATCGAACAGAACGCGGCTCCTCTCATTCGACTGATCCAGTCACATCAATGATTTTTGATATCATCAAACATGAGATTTTCAAGAGCATCGGAAAGGTCATTCGAAATCATCACAAATAGAAGGCTAAGAGCTCTCATGCTCTAGCAGCCATTTTTTTCTTTCCAAACCGGCTGAATAGCCTCCTAATTTTCCATCCTTCTGGATCACCCGATGGCAAGGGATGAGGATGGAAAAGGGGTTTTTCCCATTCGCATTCCCGACTGCCCGATTAGCTAAAGGTTTCCCAATCGATACGGCGATCTCTGCATAGGAAAAGGTTTTTCCATAAGGGATCTTTTTCAAAGCTTTCCACACCGCTTTTTGAAATTCCGTGCGTGCCAATTGATTGGGGGAACGGATTGGTTTCAAGTGCCCGTCAAA
>CAYZHU010000199.1:0-3046 GCA_964477585.1 uncultured bacterium | reverse complement strand
ATAGCCTTTTCAGAAGCAATGCAGAATGGCTTTGCCCAATTGATCGCCTTGACCCCCGCTCTTTTGATCGCAGCTACTCTCTTTGAGTTGATAGGGGGGCTGCTCGTCCTATTAGGGGTAAAAGAAAAATTAGGGGCAATCCTTCTGATCCTATTCTTGATCCCAACGACAATACTCATGCACGCCTTTTGGTTTGCAGAGCCCAATGCAAAGGAGCTGCAGACGATCATGTTTTTGAAAAATCTCGCCATCCTAGGGGGATTGTTTTTAATTCTTCTCTATGGAGCTCAACCGAAAAGCAAGGGAGATTCTTTCTCTCCAATAAACATAGGTTAGATGTACTGGATTTCGCTTGTCAGTAGTTTCTTGATTACCGCTTTTGGCCAACCGGCTTGGATTCCGGGGTTAGGGATGGCGGCGAGTTTTTTTGGATTCGCCCTATTTTGGCATGCCATGCTCCAACTTCCAAGAGGAAGAGATCGATTTTGGCTATCGACTTTCTGGTATTTTTTGGTCCACGGCGTCCAGCTTTCTTGGATGACTTCGGCCGAATATATGGGACCTTATATCTATGGAGTCTATCTCTTCCTAATATTCGGGGTCGGGGTGCAATTTGGGATCCTCTCATTTTTCATTAAAAGGCCATTTTGTTTGCGGCAGCTTCTCGGGGTCGCAGGCCTTTGGGTCATTTTGGAATGGCTACGTCTTTATTTTCTAAGCGGCTTTACTTGGAACCCGGCCGGGTTGTCGCTCGCTGATTCTCAATATGCAATCCAATGGGCGGCAGTGTTTGGGATTTACGGGCTCTCTTTTTGGGTCATCCTTGTAAATATGGCAGCCTTAAGGGCATTCATTGAAAAGAAGGGTTGGGCTCTCTGGGGGACCCTCGCCCTATTTCCGTATGCCTTCGGGTGGATCCATCAAACCGTCATCGAATGGAAGTACCCCCTTTCAAAATCTTTGTCCATCGCCCTTGTGCAAACGGCCCTGCTGCCCGAACAAAAAGATTATTGGAAATCCCGCTCCCATTCTTTTATTCCGCCGCTTGATCAATGGGAAAGAATCCTCGATTTTTTAAATACCGACAAAAAATTGGATCTGATTGTCCTTCCTGAAGCGGCCTTTCCTTTAGGGGCATATCGAAATTTCTATCCGATCGAGTTGGTAAAAGGCCTATGGATCCATTATTTTGGAATAGAGTCGCTGGCCGATTTGCCTCCTTTAATACCTCCTTATGGACAAAAAACTTCTGTAAATAATCTTTTTCTAGCGCAGGCTTTGGCCAATCACTATAAGGCACATGTAATTGTGGGTCTCGATGCGATCGATAGAGATGCAAAATACAATGCCGCATTCCATTTTCAACCTGAAGGAACGTCTCCGTGCCGCTACGAAAAAAGGGTTCTTGTTCCGGTAGGGGAATATAAACCATTGAGAGAATGGACTTGGATTTCCAATTTCCTAACTCGAGAATTTGGAATCGGAGATACGTTTGATCCAGGGACAAAAGTGACGATTTTTCAGGGGCCGATGCCAATTGGGATTACGATCTGCTTAGAAGAAATCTATAGCGATTTGACACGAAAGCTCAGATTGAAAGGAGCGGAGCTCTTTATCAATGTTTCCAACGATGTATGGTTTCCCAATTCACTCCTCTCTGAACAACATTTTGAACATGGAAGAGTTAGGACAGTAGAAAATGGGGTCTACACATTCCGGGCGGGCAATACCGGTGTTACAGGAGTGATCGATTGTTTTGGCCGCCTCTTGAGCCGCCTTCCCGCCTCTGAACATCAGGCCGATGTTCTTTTCTTGACCCTTCCGATCCGAAATTATCCAACAATTTATACTTTGTGGGGGGATTGGGCGATTTTAGGAATCAGTGTCTCTTCTCTATTGTTCCTATTGGTGCGGAAGAAAAAGTTGCCCTAAATGGTCGCACTCCGTTAAGTTTTTAGCAAATATCAACTGTCTGAAGGGGTAAGTCCAGGGAGAATGAATTGACCGTACCCAAACACGCTCTGAAACAAACGACACTGGAATCAGCGATCTCGATCTCTGGAATTGGTCTTTTTACAGGGGAAAAAGTATCTGTTAATCTCTGCCCAGCTCCCGTAAATACCGGAATTATTTTTCAAAGAATTGATTTACCGGGAAAACCGGAAATTCCCGCGCGCCTCTCATTTGTGAGAGAAGCCCCTCGATGCACTCGGCTCGGTTCTGAAAAAGGGAGCGTGATGATGGTCGAACACCTTCTATCCGCCCTTTTTTCTCTAGGAATAGACAATGTCCGGATCGAAGTTGAAGGATCTGAAATTCCAGCTGGCGATGGGAGCGCTCAACATTTTGTCGATTTGATCGAAAGGGCCCATACCAAAGTTTTAGAGGCTCCTCGCAGCTATATTTCGATCGCTGCGCCTCTTTTCTGGTCGGAAGGGGATGTCCATCTCATTGCTCTCCCTTCTTCAGAATTTCGGCTCAGCTATACTCTCCATTATCCTCAGTCTCCAATTTTGAGGTCCCAATATTTCTCCTTTAGCATGGATCCAGAACAATTCAAAAAGAGATTGCCCCTTGCCGGACATTTTCTCTTTATGAGGAAATTCTTCCGTTTATCGAGAAGGGATGGATTAAAGGAGGGGGACTCGAAAATGCCTTAGTAATTAAGGGAGATCAGATCTTGAACCCTGAAGGGGCCCGTTTCCCCGATGAAATGGTCAGGCATAAAGTCCTGGACTTGATAGGAGACCTCGCACTGATCGGAACTCCTATTTTGGCACACGTGATCGCTGTTCGATCGGGCCATGCAAGCAATGTTGCGTTTGCAAAAATCCTCTCAAAAACCGCTAATTTAGGGAAATCTTAATGGGAGAAATGAAGAGCCGCCCGTTTTTGCTCAATGCAAAAGAGATCGAAAAAATTTTACCTCACCGCTATCCTTTTTTGTTAGTAGACAAGATCATCCACGTAAATCTCGAAGAAAACGAGATCATTGGATTGAAAAATGTTACAGTGAATGAGCCATTTTTCCTAGGCCTTTTTCCCG
>CAYZHU010000198.1:0-3052 GCA_964477585.1 uncultured bacterium | reverse complement strand
TATGGCAAAACTGAAAGAAATGCTTGAGAATAAATGGGGTGTAAAAGCGGCTGTTGCGGCAGCGGCGGCACCTGCTGGAGCACCTGCAGCGGCAGCAGCTCCTGCTTCTGAGGCAACAGAATTCAAAGTGGTCTTAGAAGGCCCAATACCAGATGACAAGAAGATCTCAGTTATTAAAGCGGTTCGCGAAGTAACTGGCCTTGGCTTGAAAGAAGCGAAGGATCTGGTTGAAGGGGCGCCAAAAGACCTGAAAGCAACTGCACCAAAAGGTGAAGCTGAAGAAATTCAGAAGAAAATTCACGCTGCTGGTGGAAAAGTAACCCTCAAAGGGCTGTAAATTTAAAATTGCAGAAAAGCGATCGCAGGAGTCATAATACCTATGACTTCTGCTTGTTTGTTTTTAATGGAAAGGAGCGAATCACATGCTAAAGAAGCCGCCTAAGCGGGTGAGTTTTCGTGAACGGGAAGAGATTATTGACCTTCCTAATTTGATCGAGATCCAGATAAAATCTTATAATCAATTCCTCCAATCCCATCTTTTGCCGCATGAGCGGGAAAATATTGGACTGCAAGAGGTTTTTAATGAAATTTTTCCAATTAAGTCATACGACGAAAAAACAGTATTGGAATTCCTCTCTTACAACCTCGGTGTGCCTAAATACTCTCCCGAGGAGTGCATCCGACGCGGCATTACTTACAATGTAACCTTAAAAGTTAAATTTCGCCTGACGGACGAAACAGGTATCAAAGAAGAAGAAGTCTACATGGGTACAATCCCCATCATGACGGATAAAGGTACTTTTATCGTCAACGGCGCTGAGCGTGTGATCGTTTCTCAACTTCACCGTTCTCCAGGCATCTCCTTTGAACAAGAACGGCATCCAAAGGGAACGATGATCTACTCGTTCCGGATCATCCCTTACCGCGGAAGCTGGTTAGAAGCCTCATTTGACAATAACGATCTCGTATACATCTACATCGATCGAAAGAAGCGGAGACGAAAAATTCTCGCCTCCACCTTCATCCGGACTCTCGGATATTCAACAGACGCAGACATCATTGAAGAGTTCTTCGAGACGGTAAAAGTCAAAATCAAATCGGAAAAAGATTTTGTTAAATTAGTCGGGAAAATCCTCGCAGAAGAAGTCGTGGATGAGCAGACCGGCCTCGTATTCGGCAAAGCTGGTGAAAAATTGACCACTGCGATGCTGAAGAGGATGGTAGATGAAGGTGTTCAAGCGGTCAGGATTGCTGAAGAAGCAGATGAGACCCATCCGGTCATCAAAATGCTCTCCAAAGATACGACAGACTCTTATGAATCGGCTTTGAAAGATTTCTATCGCAAAATTCGTCCAGGCGAGCCGCCTACCCTTTCGAATGCCCGTTCAGCTATCATGAGACTTTTCTTCGATCCGAAACGATACAACTTGGGTCGTGTAGGACGCTACAAACTCAACAGAAAAATGGATTTAGGCACAACCGATGAGGAGCTCGCGGTTGTAACCCTTCGTAAAGAAGACGTTGTCGAAGCGTTGAAATACTTGATCCGCCTCAAATTGGGCGATGAAAAAGCTCACGTGGACGATATTGACCATTTGGGCAATCGCCGAGTCCGCTCAGTAGGGGAATTGATTCAAAACCAGTGCCGTATCGGCTTGGCTAGAATGGAAAAGATCATCAAAGAAAGGATGAATCTTTTCGACTTCTCATCTGATACGATGACTCCGGGTAAAATTGTCTCTGCAAAAGGGTTAGCAGGCGTTTTGAAGGATTTCTTCGGAAGGTCGCAGCTCTCGCAATTCATGGATCAGACCAACCCAATCTCCGAATTGACCCACAAACGAAGACTTTCTTGCTTAGGGCCTGGCGGATTGAACCGGGAGCGGGCAGGATTCGAAGTTCGCGACGTTCACCCATCACATTATGGAAGAATTTGCCCAATTGAAACTCCAGAAGGGCCGAACATCGGTTTGATCACATCGCTTTCTACATTTGCTAAGATCAATGAATTTGGTTTCATTGAGACTCCTTATCGAATTGTGAAAGAGGGAGTAGTGACCGATGAGATCGAGTATATGACTGCCGATCAAGAATCGGATTACATGATCACCCAAGCTTCGACGACATTGGATAAATACAATATGTTCAGCGAAGCGCTCTGTTGGGCTCACCACCGTGGAGAGCCTATGGAAGTGGACACGCCGAAAGTGACCCACATGGACGTCTCTTCCAAGCAGCTCGTCTCGATCGTACCAGGATTGATCCCGTTCTTGGAGCATGACGACGCGAACCGCGCTTTGATGGGTTCAAACATGCAGCGTCAAGCTGTTCCTCTGATGAAAACAGATGCCCCTATTGTAGGGACAGGTCTGGAAGGGAGATCGGCGCGCGACTCTAGCGCAGTAGTCGTTGCGACTGAAGATGGCATGGTTGAATATGTTGACGGCTATCGAATCGTGATCGCCCCAAAAGACAACCCATTGAATAAGCATATCTATCCTTTGAAAAAATTCATGCGTTCCAATAGCGGTACCTGCATCAACCAGACGCCGCTTTGCGAAATTGGAGACAAGATCATTGCAGGGGATGTCCTTGCAGATGGTCCTGCTACAGATAAAGGGGAAATTGCCCTTGGGAAAAACGTACTCGTAGCCTTCATGCCTTGGTGCGGATACAACTACGAAGATGCGATCATCATTTCTGAAAAATTGATCCGCGAGGATTACTATACATCGATTTATCTCGAAGAGTTTGAATTGACTGCTCGAGATACAAAGCTCGGAAAAGAGGAAATCACAAAAGATATCCCGAATGTATCCGAAGAGATGTTGAAAGATCTGGGAGAAGATGGGATTATCCGAATCGGGGCCCATGTTGAACCAGGTTCTATTCTCGTTGGCAAGATCACGCCTAAATCAGAGACAGAACTCTCTCCAGAAGAGAGGCTTCTCCGGGCGATTTTCGGTGAAAAAGCAGCCGATGTAAAAGATGCTTCTTTGACAGCGCCTCCAGGAACGGAAGGGGTTGTCATGGATGTGAAGGTCTTCTCACG
>CAYZHU010000197.1:0-3068 GCA_964477585.1 uncultured bacterium | reverse complement strand
TGTGGGCCCTGTCATTCCAGTCGGGCCTGTTGGTCCTGTAGATCCAGGAGTAGATGGTCCTGTAGGACCTGTAGCTCCAGTAACGCCAGTAGGACTAGTCGGTCCTGTAGATCCAGGAGTGGAAGGACCAGTCGGTCCAGTGGGGCCTGTTGGTCCTGTTGGCCCGGTGCCTCCACCGGCAGGACCAGTCGGTCCTGTAGGGCCAGTAGGGCCTGTTCCCGTTCCGCCTCCTCCGGCTGGTCCTGTTGGACCAGTTGGGCCAAAGCCAGCAGGTCCCGTGGGTCCTTCTGGACCTGGAGGACCTGGGGGGCCTTGCTTTGGAGGTTTCCCGCAATCTTTACAATTTGCAGCTAAAACTACATAGCGCGGCGAAAAATCGCAAAGTCCGCTCGCAAAAGATAAGAGAGGAGAAAAAAGAAGGAAAAAAAAGAGAAACCGGCAAAATCGAATTCTTAAAAAAAAAGAAGAGACTGATTTTTTCATTTATCCTGCAAAAATCTTGCAAAGCATCAAGAAGACGAGGAATTTTTTTAAAGCAACTATACTTTATTTTCAAGGAAATACGTGACTGAGATCGGTTTAGAGAGGATTTGCGATCTCCGTAAGTATATAGCATTTTCCAAAGAAAAAAATATACTGGCTAAAAAATGGTTAGGTCAGTCTGCCGAGGCCTTGGCTGCGGCTTTTGGTGAAGGTGAAAAGAAAGACCCGGATCGAAAGGAAGAGGTAGAGAAGATTGAGAAGGAGGCTGATCCAAAAATAGTGAGTGGGGAAAGAACCCGTGGCAAGGAGGGAGCGCATTCCTTCGAAAATGTACGTAGTGGGTAAGCACCAAGAAATCGTTTGGGCCCATTCGGGGAGAATAGTGACGGGATAAAAGACGGCGCTAAACGGGGCAAAGACGTAGGCGATCATCCAGGCGAGCATTTCAATCCGATGACCCCACAGGATGATAGCGCTCGAAGAGAGAAAAGAGAGGGTCCAACCGAAGATAAGAAGGGAGGCGGCAAAAGGGAGAAAAGCCCAGCCGACTGTGTAGACATTGAGGGAATAGAGGACGTAGACGGCAAGCGAGCCGAAACTGATCGTGATGAAAAGCTTCGAGATGCAGAGAAGAAGAAGGCCGGCAATCCATTCGGAGAGCTTGAGAGGAGTCGAGAAGAGATTGGATAGGTTCCGGTGCCAAAATTCCTGCAGGAGGTTGGAGGAGATGTCGATGGAGCCGCGCCAAGCAATTTGCCAAAAGATAAGCCCTGTCATAAGGATCAGTGGGAGGTTTTCCACTTCGCTTTGGGAAGAGATCCAGACAGAGGTAAGCCCCCAAAGAAGGATGTCGACGAGGGGCCAATAGAAAAGATCGGAGAGGGTCAAAAGCCCTTTTCTCAGAGTGTAAAAGTAGCGGAGATAAACCCCTTGGATCCGGTGCCACTTCATCTTTTTTTCCTCTCTGCAATTTGCCGGAAATAGTCATCGAGCGACGGCTCTTGGATCCGGATAGCGCTGTAATTGATCTCCTCTTTCATGAGGGCGTTTAAAAATTTGGGAATGTCTTTCTCTTCCAATTTGAGTTTTAAGAACCGGTTATCGACTTCGGAAGAAAAGCCCATTTTTTCTCCGATCAAAACCGCTTTTTCCATCTTTTCTGCGATCGTAAGCTGGAGCTGATAGGAAGAGATTTTTCGGGCGAGATTTTTCGGAAGGTCGTTAGCGATGATCTTCCCTTCTTTCAAAAAGATGGCCCGATCGCATAGCTCCATCACTTCTTCCATTTTATGGGAGGTGAAGAGGATCGAAATCCCTCGATTTTTCCTCTCTTCGAGGAGAAACCTGCACACATCGAGAGAGATATCGGGGTCGAGAGAGGCTGTCGGCTCATCGAGAAGGACGATTTTCGGGTTGGTGAAGAAGGCTTTGACGAGCATAAGCCGGGTCATTTGACCTGCTGAAAGGGAGGAGACGGCTGTGTCTCTTTTATCTAAAATCCCGAAACGATCGAGCAGAGGGATCGTTTTTTCATCGATGTTTTTTACACCGTAAAGTTTTCCGAAAAAATGTAAGTTTTCCCGGATTGTGAGGAGATAGGGGAGGCTTGTGTAAGTGCTTGCAAAAGAGACCGATTCGAGGATTTCGGAGCGGTGGTCTCGGAATTTTTTTCCAAAATAGAGAATTTCGCCCGAAGTGGGGGTCAAGATATCGAGAAGCATCTGGATCGTCGTTGTCTTTCCCGATCCATTGGGCCCTAAAAGGCCGAGAATTTCTCCCTGCTTCAATTCAAACGAGATCTCATCGACCGCGATAAACGGTTTTTTTTTTCCGTAAACCTTCTTTAATTTTTTAACTACTAACGGGGAATCCATAAGAGAAATAGTGTACTGTTTTATAGAATAATTGTATTGTCAAATTTATGAAGGAATTGCGCGAATTGCTTCCTGGGATACGAGATATGACCTATCTCGATTATGCGAGGAATTCCCCTCTCATGGAGCCTGTGGCAAGACGGATAGAGGCTTTGATCGAGGAATCGAAACGGCCGCTCCAATTCCACAGGGATGCTTGGATGGGGTATCTCGAATCGGCCCGGAAATTAGCGGCAAATCTAATTGGGGCCGCACCGGAAGAGATCGCTCTCACGACGAGTACATCGGCCGGTCTTTCGCTCATTGCCCAATCGATCCGGTGGAACGATGGGGACCGGGTCATTTTTCCTGCTGATGAATATCCTTCCAACCGGTTTGTTTGGGAAAATCTGGATGGAGTGGTTGCAGAGCCAATCGAGCCGATAAAAGGGATCTCTTTTGCCGAACAGCTAGAACAGCTCGATCTCATGCATGTAAGGCTTGTAGCCATATCGGCGGTCTCTTTTTCCGATGGGAGGAAGCACGACCTGGATCTGATTGAGAGGATTTGCCGCTCCAAGGGGATTCTAGTTTCCGTTGATGCGATTCAGGCTATTGGCGCGATCCCAGTCGATGTAAAACATTGCGATTTTCTTGCCTGCGGGGGACAAAAATGGCTCTTTGGGCCGATCGGGACAGGGTTCGTCTATTTTAAAAAAGATCTGATCCCAA
>CAYZHU010000196.1:1534-3081 GCA_964477585.1 uncultured bacterium | reverse complement strand
TTCTCTGAAGCACGAATCTCACGGATCCGTTCTAACCATTCGTCAAAGTAGTCCTTCCCTCCGGGTTGTTTCAAGCGCTCATCGTCCATTACAAAACCTTTAATAAGGTATTCTTGTAAGTGAACTGTTGCCCACTTGCGAAATTGTGTGCCGCGAGGAGATCGAACGCGATAGCCGACAGCAAGTATGGCGCTAAGGTTGTAGAACTTGAGATTTCGCTGAATACTTCTTTTTCCCTCAGGTTGAACTTGTAAGGATTCCTTACAAGTTGCGGTTACATCTAGTTCTTTTTCTGCGTAAATAGTTCGCAAATGAGTAGTTATGTTTTGAGGGGTGGTTTGAAATAACTCGGCAATTTCGGCTTGTGTTAACCAAACGGTTCCATCGTGAGTTCTGAGTTGAACAGAGGCTGTTCCATCTTCGGTAGTATAAAGAATGATTTCTCCATTCACAGCCATGGGACGAATCTCCTGAAATTGGATTTTTTAGAAAAATCGTACCTGGAAAAAGAAAACCCCTCCAGTCAAAAGTTCTGAACGCGTCCAGCCGCCCCCAATTCTCCTGGATGGTTTTAAAACTCTCGCTAAATAGTCTTACTTATTGCTTTCCATAAATAGATCTCTCCTGATAAGGGTGGTTTAAAACCGGATTAAGGAATTTGTATGCGTATTGATTCAACACAACAGGGGAATAATTATTACCCACCAGATTCGATTGCAGCAAAGATTATTGCAATTTTATCGAAGAAAAACATCTCTTCTCAGGATATTAAGGAAATTCAAAGGTTGTCAGCTCAATTAAATCAAGGGAGTTTTGGCACGGCAGGAGATACGATTAGTCTTTCTGTTGTGCAATCTTTCATTAATAGGTTAGACCCCAATAACATAAATTATAGCGATCTTGCAAATGTCCAAGGAGCTTTTTTAGGAGTCTCCTATATAGACGCAGGCCATACTGATACAGGAGAGGTCTACCTAATTACGAACATTATGGAAGCAGCCCAAGATTTTTCCAAAGCTCCCCCGTCACAACAAAGTGAGTTAGAGGCTTATATGAGCGACAATCTAGAACAGCTCAAAAGTTCTGGTGTTATTTCAAAAGCTGACCTTAACAAACTAAACGGTTACATCCAAGATCTTCCCGGTTCAGCAAAAGAGATCGCACAATTTGCAAGTTATCTGCGCAATAAATACTTTAGTTCACCCAGTTAACTCATTCCGATCTCAATGCTCAGACGGATTTGCTGACTTAAGCAATTGCAGTAAATCTTGCTGGGTTTCCGCTAGATGGCTATCCCAAACTTTTTGCCATTGTGCATCAGGGAGTCGTCCATGCTTAATCAATAGTTCTGGATCGGCCTTCTGTACCAGTTTTTTTTGCTCTCGGCTTATGGCGCGAGGTCGACCGTGGCTTGGGAGCTCATGATAGGCATTTTGAATAATGGCTTCCACTTTGGCAGGGTGTTGTTGCAATAACCATTCTAGTAGCGCCCATGAAAAAGCAGTATGCGATTTTTCTTCACGTGCTATTTGCTCTAGAGCAGCAAG
>CAYZHU010000196.1:0-1434 GCA_964477585.1 uncultured bacterium | reverse complement strand
TCTGGCGGAGCTCCTATTGCAGCTAATTGCCAGGAAATACGAGAGAAGGCGGGAATAGATGCGTGTTCTCCGCGAGCATCCTGCAACCATAAGGCTTCAAGAGCTGCGCGTGTAGATTCATCTAAATGAGAAGAATCGGGACGTTGACCTTTTGCCCAGTTGCTTCCTCCTAATTGTACTTCTGTGCTCACTAGCTCTCCTTGAACGCGTAAAGGACGGCCAGGCTGGCACATCATTCCCGATAAACACCCTGTTAACCCTGTCACGCATGCAAGAAGAGAAATCCAAAGTTTGTTTTTAATAATGACTTTTTTCATTATAAAACCTCTTTTTTGAATTAATTATTTTATGTAACGTGGATATTAAATGTCAATTGTATCTTCAGCGTTCAGAAGGTCAACCAGGTTCTGCAGCCCTTCTAATAGCTCATTGGCAGAAGTTTCTCTTACCGTTAAAGAATTGACTCCTAAATCGATGAAAATGTGATCGATTGTCTTCGAGTGGAGTTCGGGGCTTATAGTGGTTTTGTAGGGACTAAAGGAGAGAAAAGAAGTTGACTCATTGCACTGGAAGGCTTCTTCCATTTGGGTTTGATCCACATTTAGGTCTCCTAAGACAAGAGTGACTTCCTCTTTCTGCTTGCGGCTATGAATAAACAGGGCTAACTCAAATCTTTGCTGCCTGGCAGAATCACAGCGCAGATGAGCATTAAAGATCCGGTAGCGGACTCCGTTTTTCTCCAATAGGACTTCCATTAAAGGTCGATTCGGCTCAGAGGGAAATGCATTCATATGTAGGTTTTTTTCAATAAATCCAAACAGCCTGGCATCATAAAGAATGAGATTCTGATTTTTTACAGCTGTATCTGAAGAGCGGACAATTTTCATATGGGGAGGTAGTTGTAATTCTTGAATAAAGACCTCTGAACATTCTTGCAGACAAAGGATGTTTGGGGAGCGAATCATATTCAGTAAGAGATCAATCACATGCTGTTCTCGAAGAGTTAGCCCGCCCTCTTTGATCGGGATATCTTCTTTAGTGAGATCTGACCTGGCTAAGCCTTGTGAGTTATCGTAGATCCATTTCATGTAAGCAGAATTCAGCACATTCCATGAAATAACCCGGAAAGAACTAGTTGCATCTTGGATAGAAATTCCAATTGGAAGATGATCAGAAGGGAATTTCCAACGTTCTTGCAGCTCGCCTACATAAACTCTGCTTGTTTGCGATAGAGGCGCTGCTGCAATTGCAATCTGTGAGGTGATTAATGCAAAATAAAAAAATGTTGAATCTAACATAAGGAGTTAAATTATTTAATTAACTCGATAATGATAGACGAACTAGAGACAGATTTCCAGCCTGAATTTTTTACTTCTTTCTCGCGACGATGTAGTGGCTGGTGGTGACGAGGCCGAGGCGATCGGCTTCGACGAA
>CAYZHU010000195.1:0-3099 GCA_964477585.1 uncultured bacterium | reverse complement strand
CCCTTTCCGATTGGTCAGCATACAACGATCTAGAGAAATACAAAGAAAGCAGAGCTCTCATTAAGCAAATAATGCATCGCGCTCAATTGCCTCGACAAGGAGAAAAAATGTATGCACTACTTTGATCATGCCTCTACATCCTTTCCCAAGCCACCAGAGGTTCTCGAACATATTCAAACTTACTTAACTCATTTTGGAGCAAGCCCTGGGAGAGGCTCTCACTTTCTTGCCCAAAAAACCGAACAATGGGTCGAAAAAACCCGGACCACATTAGCGCAAATCCTCTCAATCCCTAATTCTTCACACATCGCCTTTACGATGAACGCTACGCAAGGGCTAAACATGGTTATTAAAGGATTTATCAAACCCAAGTCACACATCTTAATCTGTCGCTATAGTCATAACGCAGTTCTCCGTCCTCTGGAAAAATTGGCTCAAGAGCGAGAAGTATCCTATGACGTAGTCCCAGTGGATACAGAGGGGCGCGTAGATATGGAATTTATACGAACACACATGCGTAATGAAACGGTGTTATTTATTGCCACAGGCGCTTCTAATGTCATCGGTGTAAAAGCCGATTTTACAGAGGCTTTCGCTTACTGCAAAACAAAAGGAGTAAAAATTCTCTTTGATTGCACACAATCGCTCGGCTACGAGAGGGGTATCATCGATCGATCTCCGATCGATTTTCTTGTGGGGACAGGACATAAAACACTTCTTGGCCCCACAGGAATTGGTTTTGTCTACGTCAAAGATCCCGATGATTTACCTTCTTTTTTAGAAGGAGGAAGCGCAGGGAATGCCTCATTTTCACGAGAACATCCAGTAGCCCCGCCTTACAAATGGGAAGCTGGAACGATGAATGTAGTAGGAATTGTAGGTCTTCTTGGTTCGTTGGAATATATTTCACAAAAAACATTTACAACATTAGACACGCAAGCAATGACTCTCTGCGAAAAGATCTGGCAAGAATTATCCGTTTATAATAATATTTTACTATACGGAACATCGGACATGGCAAAAAAAATCCCTGTGATTTCTTTTAATATTCGTGGATTGATCTCCAGTCAGATTGCAGCAGAGCTGAATGAAAAACACAAAATCTGTGTGCGCGCAGGGTTGCATTGCGCTCCTTTGCTGCATGATTTTTTACGCACAGCTCCAACAGGAACTGTACGTATAAGCATTGGACACCAAAATACAGAAAAAGACGCAAGAACACTACTCCACGCAATCCAGGAGATAAGCTCCGGATGATCTCTCTGGAACAACTCAAAACCTTTTATTACATTGCAACACATAAGAATTTATCCGCAGCAGCACAGGCCCTGAAAATCGATAAGTCCTCTGCAAGTCGCCATCTCCGATCGCTCGAGTCCTTTTTACAAAGACCCCTCTGCATCCGATCTGGTCATGGGTTACAACTGACTTCTTTCGGAGACCATCTCCTTGAAAAGGCAAAGCTCATTTTATCGGAGATGAAGACCCTTGAAGAGAGTTTTTCAGAAAATTCCGAGGAAGTTGGAGGGATTTTCAGAATCACCTCAACACATGCCCTAATTGCGACCTGGCTCACCTATTTTTTGGATCTATTTATCCACAAACATCCTAAACTACGTCTAGAGATCGTAGGAAGTAACGCTCCTTTAGACTTGCAACTAGAGGGCATTGATGCTGCGATTCGACCCTATACGCCGAATACCCCTCGCCTCATCCAAGTCCCCCTCATGCGATGGCGCTTAAGCTTATTTGCAACACAAAAATATATTGACAAGTTCGGCTCACCCAAAACCGTAGAAGATTTAGATCGTCATCGTCTCCTTGTCTTTCGCGATGACCTTATCCAGTTTCCTCCAACCTATACCGCATTTCCCTTGTATGCAGGATCCAAGCAAGGAGTCCCTCGCAAACCATTTTTAACCATCAATTCCGTGCCAGGGATGTACAACCTCGTCAATCACCACGTAGGGATTGGGTGCTTTGCTCCAGCATCTCCCTATTTTCAAGAATTCAACTTTGTCCCGGTCTTGCCCCATCTTGTCAGTTCAGAAGTAGAAGTGTATTATACATACCCAGAAAGCTATCAACCCTTACGCAAAGTTCAAGAATTTGGCACGTTTTTACAGGAGTATGCATGTCAAACAACGTCCACAGCACAGAAGACTGCTTCCATTTAGGAGTTAAAGCTCTTGCATACAATGAGGATGGCTCTCTACTCCTCTTACAGGGGAGACGTAAAACAGGAGAGCTGTATTGGGATCTCCCCGGAGGCAGAATGCAACAAGGAGAAAATCCAGAAGAAACATTGCGAAGAGAACTCAAGGAAGAAATAGGTTTGACTCTACCGATTCACCTTATCCCCTTCTCATGGCATCTCACCCCTCTACGCATTCCTTTAGGGAATACCTCGGTAGGAGTGATCTTCTTTCTGCACCGCTGCCATCTGCCTCCCCATTTTGTGCCCATACTCAGCCCCGATCACCAGGCATTTGCCTGGAAATCTTCAAAAGAAGCGGAAGAACTCCTACAAATAGCAGACAGACTCTTAACCCTTTAGATACTCAAAATGGATGTTTCAAACTCTCACAAATCGCTTTTTCTAAAAGAAATAAAACAAATTTTACTATTTTTTTAGTAAAAACACCTGTGTTTTATCCATCTAATTTGGTATAAGTAAGGCTAAAGCATTTTTTCTTTTTAATGCGGGGTGTAGCTCAGTGGTAGAGTATCGCATTTCCAATGCGAAGGTCGTGAGTTCGATTCTCACCTCCCGCTATTTTTATATGTAAGGACACATATCCAGATGGGAAATCCGTCTCAGTCAGTTCAGAAGCTATCTTTTTGGTCGCTTACTACAATTATGGGAAGTGCTTTTGGGCTGCCCGTAATGATAGTTGGTGGACAGCTGGCCAAAATTTATGGCAATGGGATTGCTATCACTTCAGTTCTAATCGGAAATTTTATCTTATGGCTTATCGGATTTGTTATTATTACTATGGTTGATAAGCATGAAAATGCTCTTGAAAATGTCAGAAATTATCTAGGTAAGAAAGTAGGATTTTTAGCAACTGAAACAACTATAAACTTTAAAAGTTTTGA
>CAYZHU010000194.1:0-3121 GCA_964477585.1 uncultured bacterium | reverse complement strand
CTTTTGTAGGATTAAATATCGGACGCGGAGCAAGAGTAGAAGATAGCGGCGAGGATTACGTATTGAATACATCAAGGGAAAAATCCCTTCAAAACCTGTCCGGCTCTTTGATGTAGGGGCGAATATCGGAGATTGGTCATCTAAAATATTGGACCATTTTACTCTCGATCAAGTCGAAGTTTTTTGCTTCGAACCTTCCCGTCATCCTTTTGAAGCGTTGACCAGAAAGTTCAACCATTTTCATCTTTTCCATTTTGGTTTTGGCCATGAAAACAAAAAAATCCCTCTTTATTCTAATGGCCCCTCTTCAGGCATTGCTTCGCTCTATCGCCGTCGACTCGATCATTTTGGCATCGATTTTAAAATAGAAGAAATAGTCGACATCCGAACTCTCGATGATTTTTGCCATGAAAAGAAGATAGACTCGATTGATTTTTTAAAATTGGATGTTGAAGGACATGAATTATCCGTACTGAATGGAGCAAAGAATTTATTAAAAAATGGGGCTATCCGCTTCATCCAATTTGAGTTTGGGGGGTGCAATATCGACTCACGCACCTATTTCCAGGATTTTTTCTATCTATTATCTGAGAAATATCATTTGTACCGTATTCTAAAAAACGGGTTACACCCGATACCTCTCTATCGTGAAGAAGACGAATGTTTCATCACAACAAATTATCTGGCTGAACTACGAACATGATCATTAGTCGAATTTGGGCCGGATTAGGGAATCAACTCTTTCAATATGCTGCAGGAAAATGTTTAGCTGCTCTCCTGAAAACAGAGTTTAAAATCGATACCCGCTGGTTCGGGATGAAGATTCCAGGCGATACGCCTCGCCGTTACGAACTCGATATCTTCCATGTAGAAGTTGAAAAGGCTGATTTAAAAGAAATTCAGAAGTTTTCTTTCACCCATATTCCACAATGGAAATTGGGTCGATCCCTTCTTCCTCGACTCCACCTATTTTTGCAAAAAAAAATTCCTCTTTCTAGCTATCGAGAACGTCATTTCCATTTCGATCCAAAATTCTTCAATCTTCCTATTGACGTCTACCTCATCGGCTATTTCCAATCGGAAAAGTACTTTAAACCGATTGAAGAAACCCTGCGGAAGGAATTTACTTTTAAGGTTCCTCCGAGCCGAGAAAATGGACAGCTCTTAGAAGAAATGGAAAAGAGAAACGGGGTCAGTTTGCACATACGCAGAGGGGACTACGTCTCTGATCCTAGAGTGAAAAGACACCATGGCCTTTGCGATCTCGACTACTACAGCCGAGCGATTCAAAAAATAACGGAACGCGTTATAGACCCCCATTTCTACATCTTTTCAGACGACCCTACCTGGGTAAAAGATAATTTGAAAATACAAGGAACATATATATCTCATAATCAAGGACTTAAATCATACGAAGACCTTCGTCTCATGAGTCATTGCCGACACCATATAGTAGCCAACAGCTCCTTCAGCTGGTGGGGGGCCTGGCTCAATCCTCGGGCCGATAAAATCGTGATCGCGCCCAAAAGATGGACGAATGCGCCCCTCAATTTTACAGATTTACTCCCATCATCTTGGACGACTTTATGAAAGTGACAGTTTTCATGCCCGTTTACAATGGGGAAAAGTATCTAGATGAAGCGATCCAAAGCGTCCTCAATCAGACTTACCCTAATTTTCATTTCCTTATCATAAATGATGGTTCGACTGACCGCTCCAAACAGATCATCTCTTCTTACCGAGACGAACGAATCCAACTCATCCATAATCAAACTCCCAGCGGCCTCAAAAACGTGAGAAACCAGGGATTGCAAGAGGCAAAAGGGGAATATTTCGCTCCTATCGATTGCGACGATGTTTGGAGCCCTAAAAAATTAGAAAAGCAGGTAGAATTTTTGGAAAGCCATCCCGAATTCTCCTTCATCGGATCAAGAGCCCAATTCATTGATGAAAATGGGAACATTCAAGGAACCCTTTGGCGCTATACCTTTTCGCCAAAAAAAATCGCTCCCTTTCTTCTTTTTAGCAATTATTTCATCCACTCCTCTATCCTCATCCGCAGATCGAAAATTCCTCCAGAGGGATATCAAGCTACAACAGCCGAAGATTACGATCTATGGGTCCGAATGAGTCGTTTAGGGCCCATTTGGAGCCTTCCTCATATTTTGGTGAAATATCGGGTACATACTGAGGGAGATACTTACCGACAGGCGATTCTCTCCGACAGAACTCAGCAACAGGTGCGAAAAATTTATCTTTCCCAGCTCCAACAATTGGGAATCGACCCTACTCCAGAAGAGCTAGATCTTCACACGGCGATCTGCAAACGGACCTGCACCGACCTGAAAAAAGAAGCAATCTGGCTATCTAAATTGCTAGAGGCAAATCGAAAATCTCTCCTTTATGATCCTAACAGTCTGATTCAAATTATATTGGAAAGATGGTTGATGAATTGCTATAGCGCAAAAAATTTTAAAGCCTATTTTTCGCTCAACATTTCTAAACTCAAACTCTTCCTTGCTCCTCTTCAATTCTTCGTCCCATTCCTTCGCTATTTGAACAACCGAGATTTAGGAAAATTATGAAAATCTTACACATTCTCGCTTCTTCTGTCGGCGGCGGAGCCTCCCATGTGTACGATCATATGATTCATGCGCCGCAAGGCATAAAACAAAAACTCGTCATTTCTGATGATGGGGGCACAGTACAAGAGCGGCTCAGAACAGGAGGCTATGACATAGAAGAAATCGACATGACGCAAGGGTGGAAATGGAGCTCTTTTCTCCGACTCATCCAAATCATCCGCATCTATCGCCCTACCATTGTACATTGCCATGGGTTGCGGGCAGCCCTTTATGGCAGACTTGCCGCAAAGTTCGTTTCATTCAAAATCAAAACTGTCGTCACGATCCATGGATTTCATTGCTTTTATTATCCATTCTGGAAAAAGAACTTAATCCTCTTTCTGGAACATCTATTAAAGCCGCTGACAGACTATGTAATCGCAGTCTCAAATACCGACTGGAAACATCTTTTCGAATGCAACCTTGTTTCTAAAGAAAAATCGAGCGTAGTTCTCAATGGAATCCCTTTATCCGTTTCAACAAATCCATCCTCTTTA
>CAYZHU010000193.1:0-3126 GCA_964477585.1 uncultured bacterium | reverse complement strand
GAGGCTGTGAAAAAATCGTTACCCAGCCGCTTTTGCGAAATTCTTGGCCCTTTTTTCGTCTCGCTCCTTCGGACAACTCTCCTCGAGTTGCCCTCGGATCGATCCAAAAAAATTGCAGAAGAATTTCATCAAAATCGGTGGACGTCCCAATTTTTTCACAGCCTCTCCGATAAAATCGAAGTGAGGACTTTTGAGAGGGGGGTAGGCGAAGTTCTTTCCTGCGGGACCGGCACAGCAGCAGTAGCTGTTATTGCTTCCCATCTATTCAAATTAAAAAGCCCCATTCGGATCTCAACACCGGGAGGAGAATTGCAAGTAAAGATCGGGGAATCGATCACTCTATTGGGCACAGTTGAAAAATAAATTCCGTGCGAGACCGAGACCGGGCCCGATTCCGAGACCGACCCGAGTCTCCGTTCTCCGAACTTCTGCAACATCCAGGCTTATTTTTTTCATCAGCGCAGGGCCGCGAAGCGCGGTAGCAGAGACGCAGGGAACGCAGGGAGAAAAATTCTTTCTGCCTTCGGCAGTTCCGCACGATTTCTTCGAAATCGGCGGCATGGCGGGGATGTCCCTCACCCCAAGAAGAGCAGATTAACCTCAGAGACGCAAAGACCACGGAGACAGCACAGAGGAAAGAGAAAGAATCTAGAAACAGAGCTCCGCTCCGTACCTCGGCAAAGGACTAAAGCCCTTTGCAAACCCTTATTAGATAGAACTCCTGCGAGGCAGAAAGAATTTTTCCATCTGCGTTCCCTGCGTCTCTGCTACCGCGCTTCGCGGCCCTGCGCTGATGAAAAAAATAAGCCTGAATACTGAGAAACATTCGGGAAACGGAGACTCGGGCCCGCACGGAAAAGTGTACAAAAGTGTAGTTCTGGAAAAGAATCGATCTACTCCTTACAATGAGGGGAAGGTCTATATGGGTGAGGGTCGGGTTTTTCTGTGATGGATCATCAGCCTCAGTTTGTAAAAGAATTTCACGATCAAGCTCAAACCCTTTTGGAGGGGAATTCGGTTGGAGAACCGAACTTCTCAAAAGGTACTTATCAGATTGAAGTTCAAGAGAAAGGGAAAAAAAAGGCCTATCCGTTCATCCAAATGAAAGATGATGGGGAGGTAACCGATTCGTTTTGCACTTGCAAGGTATCGGAAGCGGGGAGGGGATGCCCCCACTTGGCTGCCGCCTACTTGCGGATCTTCAATGGGAAAGAGGAGCCGCTCCATGTAAGATACCGGAAGTCGCTTTGGAACCGCCTCTTTCAGATGGGGGCCAAGCGGCACGGGTATGAGACCGATTGCCTCCAGTTAGAAAAGCCAGGGGTCTATTTTTGCGAGTCGAAAACGAAGAAGCGGCTCTTTGCGATCGAGGCGAAATCTGCAGCAGCGAAGAAACGGCTCGAAGAGATCGTCGCCAAGCGAGTGGTCGAGACGGAGGAGACGTCGCTAAAATTCTCCAATTTATCCGCTGAAGAGATCTCCCAATATAAAGCGGGCCAGGCGAGCCACCCGCTCCGTTTTGAACTTTCGTTCTGGTCCGATTTAGCCAAGTGGCTGATGTTTCTAGAAGAGGAGCCTTACGAGATCTCATTTATTGGAGCCCCTTTGCCCCATGAGATCATCTTGAAATTTCCTCAGCTCGGTCTCTGGTTCTATATTTCCGATGTGAATTGGCCTTGGATCATTCCCGCTTTGACGACGGTAGAGTCTCCCTTGAAAGTATTCGATGCGGAAGATGAGGCGGTCGAAGGGATCGAGTATGATGAGAAAACAAGATCGCTCAAGATCCGGCATAAGGGGAAAATCCCTGCAGGGCAAAGCGATTTTGTCGGCGTACCGATTGGAGAATGGCTCTATGTTGAAGGGAAAGGGTTTTACCGACGCCGCTACGATCCTCTCTTTCAGAGCGCGGTGATTCCTCCTCAGCAGATGGCCTCCGCCCTGTCCCATTCGGAAAAGACATTGCACCGGTTTCTGCCGATTTCATCTGAGCCGCGCAAAGGGCAATACCGGCTCCATTTCGACCGGTTAGGGAACCTCCACATCGATTTGTATGTGTTTGAGCCAGGAGATCTCTCATCGGAAAGGGCGGCGATTTTCCTTCCATGGGTCTATGTTCCCGAAAAAGGATTTTTTCTCTTAGAGGATTGGATATTTGAAGAGAAGGAAAAGGTGATCCCCCACAATGAGGTCGCCGATTTCATCAACCGGCACCGCCTCTGGCTCCAGAATTTTTCCGGATTCCAGACCCATTTGGGAAGTTTAGAGTCCCATCTGGTCTATCGGCTCAATGATGAATTGGTTTTCGAAGCGGAACTCAACTTTCCTGAAGAATATGAAGAGATGCACCACTTTGATGAATGGGTCTACATCAAGGGACAAGGGTTTTACATGAAGAAAGAGAGCGCCCGCCGCCTCCCTCTTCACCCAGGGCTTAAAATCTCGAAAGAAGAAATTTCGAACTTCATCGACAATCACAAGGAAGAGCTCGAGCAGATCAACGGATTTTTTAGCATGGAGCCGCTCGTCCATAAGACAGGTCTTCAGGTGGGTCTCAATTCCGATTTACAGATTACTATCGATCCGAAAATTGAATATGCTCCCGGGGTCGATTCGTCAAACCTCCGCTTTTTTGGAGATTACATCTATATTGAGGGGAAAGGGTTTTCCGAGATCCCTTCAGCCTCCCGCCTTCCGGAGCGCTATCGAGAAAGTACGGTAATACCCTCTTCCCAAGAAACCGCGTTCCTCGCTTTTGAGCTTGAACCTTTAAAACCCTACATCGTCTCGATCGATTCCCGCCTCCAAAAACCGGCTCAATTCCATTTGAAAATCAGGAGGGTCCTCCGCGATAGGAGAAAGAGAGGGAAAGAGTGGCTGGTCGATCTCGCCTACGCTTCAGAGATAGGAATGGTCGATATCTTTTCGATTTGGGACGCTTTCCAGGAGAGAAAGAAGCACCTCTTTTCTCCTGCGGGTCTTTTGAATTTGAAAGAGCCCCGCTTCAACTGGATCCGACAGCTGCAGAAAAGAAGGCTCGACCGGAAGAGAAATTTGATCCGGCTCAATACCATAGAATTGATCCGCCTCACGATTTTTGAGCAGAGCGAAGAGCCGAAAGGGGAT
>CAYZHU010000192.1:0-3135 GCA_964477585.1 uncultured bacterium | reverse complement strand
GTTCGCTGAGCAGGGAAGCAAAATGCTCGAGAGCTTTGTCCACAGGGGCGGAGCTCTTCATATCAACGCCTGCTGTTTTAAGCAGATCGATAGGGAATTGTCTTCCTCCTGAGGAGAGAAACTTGAGATACCGGTCTTTGGCTTCAGTAGAGGCTGTCGCTTGTTGAAAAAGAGAGAGAGCCGCGCTTAAGCCTGTAGCATACTGATAGACATAGAAGTTATAGTAGAAATGGGGAATCCGGGCCCACTCGATCTCCAATTCTGGGTCGAGAACAATATCAGGACCATAGTAATCTCGGTTCAGCTGAATATAATATTTCTTGAGAAGCGTGGGAGTTAAAGGAACCCCTTCTTCGATCCATTTGTGGAGCTGCAGCTCAAATTCGGCGAACATCGTTTGCCGGAAAATCGTCCCGCGGATCCCTTCGATCTCATAATTGACCAGGTAGGCGAGGTCTTTCTTCGATTTCACCTTCGATTTGAGATGGCTTAAGAGAAGCTGCTCATTGAAAGTGGAGGCCACTTCGGCGACAAAAATAGGATATTGCGCATAGATATAGGGTTGGTTTTTCCTGCTGAGGAGACTGTGCATGCTATGGCCCGCTTCATGCGCTAGGGTAAGAACGTCATTGAGGGTTCCATGGTAGTTCAAGAGAATGTAGGGCATACTGTCGTAACAGCCGCTGGAATAGGCGCCTGAGCGCTTCCGGACGTTTTCGTAGACATCGACCCACCTCTCTTGCTCAAGCCCAGTTTTCAGATATTCCTGATATTCCTTGCCAAGCGGCGCAACAGAGGCGATGACTGCGTCGCGAGCTTCTGTATATTCCATCGACGATTGCGATTCCTCGACGAGCGGGACATAGAGATCGTAGACGTGGATCTGATCTAATTTCATCGCTTTTTTTCTCATTGCGACATATTCGTGCATGAGAGGAAGGTGCCGTCTGACCGATGCAATCAGGTTTTCATAAACGCTCATATCTATATGGTGCGGATAGAGAGCCGCTTCCAAACAATTGTTGAATTTCCGAGCGCGGCTAAAAAATAAATGGCTTTGCACTTGCCCTTGGATCAATTCGCAAAGGGTATTCGCATGAGCTTCAAATGTCTTATGGAGATTGAGAAATGCCGATTTTCTCAAATTGCGGTCGGGACTCCTGAGATAGCTGAGATATGTTCCGTTTGAAAGGGGGTGCTCCGCTCCTTTTGAATCGACAGCTGGTTTGAATGCTAGATCGGCATTGTTCAAAGCGCCAAATGCGCGATAGGAGGTATCGAGCGCTTTTCCGCTCAATGCCATCAGCTCTTCTAATTCTGGAGTGAGAGTATGGGAGCGCATCCTCCCAATTTTTTCAAAATAGAATTTATATGAAGTTAAGGAGGGGTGCGAAGTAAGCTCCCGAAAGTCTTCTTCGTTGAGTGCGAGCAGCTCCGGCTCTATCCAAGAAGTCTCCAGTTGAAAATCGTGGAAGAGACTCGAAATTAAACCATAGTTGCTCTTAAAGGTATCGTTTCCTAGATCTTCGTCTGCTCGGAGATGGGCATAGGTGTGGAGTTTGGCCAGTTTCCGATCGAGAGAAAGATAAAATTCCATGAGAGAGGCCGTTTCTCCCGGCTCCCCGAGTTTTCCCTTAAACGTAGTGAATTGAGGCCAACGGGGGCTTCTCTCCTTCCCTTGAACCTGAGCCAGCTCTTCCTTCCACTGATCGGGATTGGAATAGAGGGCTTCCACGTTCCAGCGGTCTTCAATTGGGATTTCGTTTCGACTTTTTGACATGGGGGTCTCCTTTTCTAAGCTACTGGATTTTAAAGAGTTCATTGTTTCTGCGCAAGAGGGAACTAGAAGAAACAAGGGAGCGATTAGCAATCTTGATAAGATTCTGCTAAATTTTGTTGCAAAAAATGACATGAATCTGTATATTCCTCTTTAGAATTAACGAAAAAAATCTACCTATAAGGCCCTGTGCTTTAGGGTAGATCACAGAACAGGAGAACATAAATATGACCCAACAAACGCTTAAGAAAACGACGTTGAAACCTTTAGGAAATCGCGTTCTGGCCCAGCGGTTGGAAGCGGAAGAAAAAATGAAAGGGGGGATCATCCTTCCAGACACCGCCAAGAAAAAACAAGAAAAGGCGAAAGTGATTGCTGTCGGATCAGGAAAAAAACTCGAAGATGGAAAAATCATCCCTGTTCCAGTGAAAGTCGGCGACATCATCCTCATGGACAAATATTCTGGCCAAGAAGTGACTATCGACGACGAAGAGTTCATGATCATTAAAAGTGACGACATCATCGCAATCATCGAAGAGTAATTTAAGGAGAAATTTTACTATGGCACCAAAAAATATTAAATTCAAGGAAGATGCACGCCAGAAGATCTTAAAAGGCGTCCGGACATTGGCATCTGCAGTGAAAGTGACATTGGGACCGAAAGGGCGCAATGTCGTAATCGATTCCAAATTCGGCTCTCCTAAGATCACCAAAGACGGTGTGACTGTAGCCAAAGAAATCGAATTGGAAGATAGACACGAAAATATGGGCGCCCAGATGGTCAAAGAAGTGGCCAGCAAGACTGCCGACAAAGCAGGCGACGGGACCACTACAGCGACTGTCTTAGCTGAAGCGATTTACAGCGAAGGCTTACGCAATGTGACTGCAGGCGCAAACCCAATGGAGATCAAAAAAGGGATCGAGTTGGCAGTGAGCCTCATCGTCGATGAATTGAAGAAACTTTCCAAGCCGATCAAAGATACGAAAGAGATTGCCCAAGTTGCGACGATTTCTGCGAACGGAGATTCTGATATCGGCTCGATTATCGCAAAAGCGATGGAACGGGTCGGCAAAGATGGGACGATCACCGTCGAAGAGGCAAAAGGATTCGAGACTACTCTCGAAGTCGTAGAAGGGATGAATTTCGACAGGGGCTACACCTCTGCCTATTTCGTCACGAATGCAGAAACTCTCGTTTCTGAATACGAAAATGCCTATGTATTGATCTATGAAAAGAAAATTTCCTCCATGAAGGAATTCCTCCCCATCCTTCAAGCGGCAGCAGAGTCGGGCAAACCCCTTCTCGTGATCGCAGAAGATGTGGAAGGCGAAGCTCTCGCGACACTAGTCGTAAATAG
>CAYZHU010000191.1:0-3145 GCA_964477585.1 uncultured bacterium | reverse complement strand
GGGTGTTGTCCGAACCAAAGGATATATCCGCAGACCAGATGGATCGCTCCTCCGTTTCTACGATAATAGCTGTGTCATTATCGATGATAAGAATAACCCGAGAGGAACTCGTATTTTTGGACCCATTGCACGAGAAGTGCGCGATGGTGGGTTCATCAAGATCAGCTCCTTAGCGCCTGAGGTAATTTAACATGAGTAAATGGATACGAAAAGGTGATCGCGTTCTAATTATCGCGGGAAATGACAAAGGTAAAGCCGGTGAAGTATTATCTCGCAGCGAAGATCACGTGGTTGTGCAGGGGATCAATCTCCGGAAGAAGCACTTACGGCGAACTCAGCAAACGCAAGCGGGTCGCATAGTAGAAATGGAAATGCCGCTCCACGTTTCAAACGTTTGTCTGTGCGATAAAGAGGGCAAGCGGTTGCATGTAAGCGTCAAACAAGAGAAAGATGGGACACGGGAGCTAGTATATAAAACTGGTTCAAAGCAATCGGTCTATCGTTCAGTGAAAAAACCTGCTTAAGTGAGAGAACATGTCTAGATTATATAAGAGATTTAAAGAAGAGATCACGGCGGAGCTGAAAAACAGGCACCCAGATCGGAGCCCGATGTCGCTTCCTGTTCTTAAGAAGATTGTGATCAGCATGGGACTTGGCGAGGCATTGAAGGATAAAAATGCTTTACAGGAACATAGTGATGAATTAGCGATGCTCTTAGGTCAACGTCCAGTAGTAACTCGTTCTAAGAAAGCGATTTCTAATTTTAAGCTTAGGGAAGACCAGCCCGTTGGGATCATGGTTACTCTGCGCGGAAAAAGAATGTATGATTTTTTAGATCGGTTTTGTAATATTGTAGCGCCTCGTATACGAGATTTTAGGGGATTCCCAAAGAAATGCGATGGTCGAGGAAATTACAGTTTTGGATTGAGCGACCAGCAGGTTTTTCCTGAGATCAATCTAGATAAAGTTAAAAGGACTCAAGGGATGAACGTGGCTGTGGTCACCAATGCTATGTCTGATGAAGATTGCATTGAGTTGCTCACACTTTTAGGATTCCCATTTAAGTAAGGTGAAGAGAGAAATATATGGCTTTTAATGATCCCATTGCTGAGTTATTGACGAAAATCAGGAATGCAAAGAATGCACAGCATAGATATGTCGATTTAAGTCACAGCAAGATCAAAGTAAAGATTCTGGAGATTTTAAAGAATCACGGTTTCATTGAAAATTTTCTTGTGAATGAAGAGAAACACAAAATTCGAGTATTTCTCCGCTACACGAGATCGCGTGAATCGGTCATTCGAGGTTTGGACAGGATTTCGACAAGCGGACTGAGACAATACATTGGATATACTGAAATTCCCAAAATTTTTAACGGTATGGGAATTGCCATCATCTCTACTCCAAGAGGGGTAGTGGATGGAGAAACGGCCCGTAATTTAAAAGTGGGCGGCGAACTTTTGTGCACAGTTTGGTGAAGGATAGATTATGTCAAGATTAGGGAGAACTCCTGTTTCAATCCCGAAGGGAGTAGAGGTAAAATCCACCAAAGAAGGCTTGATCCAATTCAAGGGTCCCAAAGGGTCTTTGCAATTGCAACTTCCTCAAGGATTTCATCTAAAGATAGAGGGACAAGTAGCGATATTAGAAAGAGATGAGAAAGTAGTGCTTGAAAGTTCGATGCATGGACTCTATCGCTCGCTCATTAACAATAATGTCAAAGGCGTGCACGAAGGGTATGAGGTAAAACTAACACTCATAGGTGTTGGATATCGTGCAAACGTTCAAGGTACTAAATTAGACCTCTCATTGGGCTTTTCTCATCCAACATTTATCGAGATTCCGAAAACAATCCAAATCGCGATTGACAAAGGGACCTCGATAAGCATCAAAGGTCCGGACAAGAGAGAAGTGGGACATTTTGCAGCACAAGTTCGCGCTATGAAACCCCCTGAGCCTTACAAAGGCAAGGGCATTCGTTACGAAAACGAATATGTGCGCAAAAAAGAAGGAAAAGCTGCTAAGGGTAAGGCTTAAGATATGGATAATTCGAAAAAGAAGAGAAATATTGCTCGGAAAGCGCGAGTATTCCGCGTACGTAAGAAGCTTTTTGGAAATAGTGAGAGACCACGCCTTTCTGTCTCAAAGACGAATCGACATGTTTATGCGCAATTGATTGACGATGAGAATTCGCTCACGATTGCCGGTGTGGGAACGCTTTCACAAAATAGCCCATCTCTACAGAGAAAATCGAAAGAATCGGCTCGAGAGATCGGAAAACAAATTGCTGAATTGGCCAAGAAAAAGAATATTCATTCCGTGATATTCGACAGAGGCCGAAATAAATTTCATGGAGTGATCGCTGAACTGGCAAGCGGCGCACGCGAAGCTGGTCTGCAAATCTAAAGTTAGGAAGAGGAAATGGCTAAACAACCTGAGAAAAAGCGACAGGAAGATTTCGGAACTGAATTTGAAGAGAAAGTTCTCTATATCAACCGATGCGCTAAAGTCGTAAAAGGCGGACGTAAATTTAGTTTTTCTGCTTTGATATTAGTAGGCGATGGACAAGGACATGTAGGTTTTGGTTTTGCGAAAGCTAATGAAGTCTCAGATGCTATTCGCAAAGGATCTGAATCAGCAAGAAAAAATATATTCACGATTGAAATGGAAGGGACAACGATCCCTCATGAAGTTTATGTTGAGTGGGACGGAGCAAAGATCTTGTTGAAGCCTGCCCCATCTGGAACAGGAGTAATTGCTGGATCTAAAGTCCGTTCTGTACTGGAACTTGGCGGTGTTAAAGACGTGATTGCAAAAAATCTTGGGTCAAATAATCCGCTCAACCAGGTTAAAGCTACATTTAAGGCGTTGGGCCTTCTGAAAAACCGAGAGAAGTGCTTCGCTGAAAGAAAAGGAGCATCTCATGGTTAATCTATCAGAACTAAAAAACACTTCCCGCCCCACTAAAAAAGTACAACGGGTCGGTAGAGGGATTGGCTCTAAGAGAGGAGCGACATCAGGCCGAGGTGGTAAAGGGGATAGCGCGAGACAAGGTTATAGGAAGCGTTTTGGTTATGAAGGGGGACAAGTACCTCTTTATCGCAAATTGCCTATCCGAGGATTTACTCGGGGAAGATTTGCAAAG
>CAYZHU010000190.1:0-3154 GCA_964477585.1 uncultured bacterium | reverse complement strand
ACCTGATCGGGTTTTACATCATCATGGAAGGGATTTTCTTCTACAGCGGTTTTGCGATGATCCTCTCCTTCCTCAGACAGAACAAAATGGTAGGGATCGGCGAGCAGTTCCAATATATCCTGCGAGACGAGACGATCCATCTCAACTTCGGCATCGACCTCATCAACGGGATCAAAGAGGAAAATCCCCATCTTTGGTCGCCTAAATTCCAAGCCTACATTGTCGACAAGATCAAACAAGCTGTCGAACTAGAAATCAAGTATGCCGAAGACTGCCTTCCTCGCGGCATTCTCGGCCTCACTGCGCCGATGTTCCGCGATTACGTCCAGTATATCGCCGATCGCCGTTTTGAGCGCATTGGCCTGAAGGCTCTTTATAAATCGAAAAACCCATTCCCTTGGATGAGCGAGACGATCGACCTCGGCAAGGAGAAGAACTTCTTTGAAACGAGAGTGACTGAGTATCAGTCTTCCGCTAGTTTGACCTGGTAAAATAGATAAGCCCCTCTCTTTAGAGGGGCTATTTCTTAAGATCTTAGATCTTTCCGTCCCCTTTCCCTTTGCAAGGACAGTCATAAAGACGGCTGGCCTCAGAGATCTCGACGCAAGGCTCATCGGTTGTTGCAATGACCTCCTCGCCTGCAGGAACATCAACTTCTTGAGCTGAAAGCCCATAGATACTTAATAGTGCAAATAGAAACTTATACATAGCTACCTCCGTTTTCCGCAGAGGATAAATAATTTTTATATTTTTGGGAAGATTTTTTTTACTTCTCCCTCTGTCTCATAGGATTGAAAAATAAATATAATAATTTATCTCAGTTTTATATAATTAAGATATGGAATCATTTATTCCAAAAAGAGAAAACGCTCCTGATTTTTCAAATCCTGCTATTCAAAAGCAGTTCATTCAAGATATTCAAGATGGTAAATCTCTTATGCAAAAAGAGTTGAATCTCAATCAGGGAGAACAAAATCTGCTCCAGCAAAGGATCTCGATGATGGAAGGCTTCGTCAACGAACTTCCCGCTAGCGATCCTCAATACAGCCTGCTCTTGGCTCAAATCAAAATGGATCAGATTGAGATGGATGAACTTAAGGTGCGCGAAACCCTCATCATCCAAAAATTAGAAAGTATTTAATGTTCCTGTTTGATAATCTTCTTTTTATGGAAAAGTCATTTGATGAAATCGAACAGATCTTAAAAAAGGCAGCGCCCCGGGCTGTTGAAAAAAAAGAGAGCCTCAAGAAGGAAATCGAAGAACTCCTCCAAAATCTAAAGAAAGAAGAAAAGTTCAGCAAAGAATTAGAAAAGAAAAGTTCTTAAGACCTTCTAGTTTAATTTCAACCGAAATTCATTATCAATTAAATCAGAATATTCTATAATTACAACTGTAGGTGGTTGAGATCCATTAGGAGGTTCCATGGCCATAAGAAGGAAATCGAAAAGACGCAGTCCGAATGCAAGCGCAAATGCTAAAAATCGGAAAGCCCTTTGGGGAACCTATAGAGAAATGGAGAAAAAAATCCATAAAGCCTATGCCAAAATCCGGACCGATCTCAAAAGAAAAGCCAGCCCTCAGATCATCCTGCAGGACCGGAATCAACTCCTTCTCCTTTTAGGCGAATGCAATTACATGGCTAAAGAATGGATGCGTTTTGCCCGGGCCAAGACAAAAGGACGCTAGGAGAAAATCACCCCAGTAGTCTAGATTATATCCAAATGAATCCATCATTAGACGCTGTCGGTCAGGTTTATCGCGATTTCATCATTCTCAAGTACTTACCTCTTGATGAGCTTCAGAGCAGCTTAATCGAACTGGTCCACCGACCGACTGGGGCAAGGGTGCTCCACATCGCAAACCAAGATCCTGAAAATCTATTCTGCCTCTCCTTTCAAACCCTGCCGAGCAGCTCCAACGGAATAGCTCATATACTGGAACACACTGTCCTCTGCGGCTCCAAAAAATTTCCAATCAAAGACCCCTTCTTCGCCATGACCCGCAGGAGCCTTAATACCTACATGAACGCCCTCACGGGGCAAGATTTCACCTGCTATCCGGCGAGCTCCCAGGTCGAAAAAGACTTTTATAATCTCCTCGAAGTCTACTTGGACGCTGTCTTCCACCCTGAACTCAAAGAAATTTCGTTTCGGCAAGAAGGGCACCGCCTTGAATTCGCCGATCCAAAAAACCCGCATGGCCCGCTCCAGTTCCAAGGAGTCGTCTATAACGAGATGAAAGGGGCAATGAGCACCCCCGAATCGCGCCTCTGGGAAAGTCTTTCCAAAGCGCTCACTCCCGATCTCCCTTACGCCCACAATTCAGGAGGCGATCCGAAGGATATCCCTTCGCTGACGCTCGAGGAACTGCTCGAATTCCACGCCAATTTTTATCATCCTTCCCGCTGCCTCTTCTTCTTTTATGGCAATCTCCCTCTTGCCAAACATCTCGATTTCATCGCCGATAATTCGCTCAAAAAGGTAAAAAAAATCCCCCTTTTGCCTCCCCTTCCTCTTCAAAAGCGAATGAACTCTCCTCTATTCATAAAAGAGCGCTACCCCATCTCTGAATCAGAATCGGTTGAGAAAAAAACCCAGATCGCCTTCTCTTGGCTTACAATTCCGATCTCCCATCAGGGAGAGCTGCTCGCCCTTTCCCTTCTCGACAGCATGCTCACAGATACAGATGCATCGCCTTTGAAACTCGCCCTTTTGAAATCGGGCCTTTGCACGCAGGTGGAGTCTTCGATCGACGGGGAGATGAGCGAGGTCCCTTGGACGATCGTCTGCAAAGGATGCGAAGAAAAAGATGCCGACTCTCTCCGGAAACTTCTCTTTGAGACGCTAGATCAAATCAGCTTCACATCAGAGCAAATTGAGGCCTCTATTCATCAGCTTGAGTTTCAAAGGAAAGAAATTGGGGCGGAGGGAGGCCCTTTCGGCCTCACTCTATTCATGAGAGCAGCCCTGATCAAACAACATGGGGGCGATCCAGAAAATGGTCTTCTCATCCATACCCTTTTTTCCGATCTTCGCGCCCGCGTTGCCGACCCTGGCTACCTCACCTCTCTATTGCGGAAAAGCCTGATCGACAACTCTCATTTCGTGCAGCTTATCCTCATCCCTGATCCGAAATTGGAAAAGGAGGAAGCTC
>CAYZHU010000189.1:0-3201 GCA_964477585.1 uncultured bacterium | reverse complement strand
AGCCAATGAGATTCGCAACGTTTCAGGACATGGCTATTCAAGTACTTTAACGGATCTCGATACAAAATTCTTTATGGGTTGGGCTGTAATGGGAGTGCCTCGCCTTTACGGAATGACGAAAGGAGCCATCCAAGCCAATCAGGCATTGAAAGAAAAATGTGTCGTCCCCGGTGAAAGGAGCCGCAAAATTGAGAAAGCGATTCGAGAGACAACTGAAACCGCTGCTCTTTATGGGCACGTTATCGGGTTTTTAGGACAGACGAAAAAGCTGAGTTCATTCGCTAATACAGTAGATTTAATTTCCGATAGTTTCGATTTGAAAATAGCAGCAACCGATTGCCGCCTCATTTCTAAGGCTGCAAAACAAGCAGTTTTAGAGAACGCAGAGCCAGAAGTTCAGAACACTCTAGAGCAGACAAAGCGCCACACGATGATTCGGATTGCCAAAGCGGTTTCGGCAGTTGCGAGCGGGATCTTTGGCGTCGCGCTTGCCGCGTTTGGGGTCGTGCTTGCTCCTGCAATCATTCTCATTATCCTAGCATTAGCCTCTACAAGCTTATCGATTACCGGCCACTTCTACAAAGAGACGAAACCGTACAAGCTGATCGACCCATTTGAGCATGCTGCCTACAACTTGACTCCTGTGCTAGCGAACTAAAATCTTTACACTAAAGAGCACATCGAATACTATGCTTCGCTTTTTAATAAACCGAAAAGCGAGGCACAGTTATGGCAGAAGCACTTCACACAGCACAAATTGGAAATCAACTCATCCATGTTTTCCCTAATAAGAAATATGCAGCAGAAGATGGAAAAAAGAAGGGATGTTTTACGCGGTTTCTTGACTATGCAAAAGAGGCGAGCGGTGTATTCCGTCTTTTTCAAGTTGGTCAACGGGTCTGCTCAGCAGCAGTCGAGATTTTGAAGAAATTCGGAAGTTCTATGAGTGAATTCTTTAAGAAATTGGGTGCAAAATTCATGCTCGCTTGGACAATCCTGACGATTCCTCGCGTACCGATTGTTATGAAAGATTTCGTAGAAGCCTGCAAAAAATTAAAAAACAAGCCGCAGCCAGGAGAGCATCCAGGCACTCAAGCTCGAAGGAGAATGGAAGCGGTCAAACACGGATTTGACGCGGGCGCTGCTGTTCTTTATTCCGCTAATGTTGTCACAGGGAATCCGACTATTAAGGTAGTGGCAGACGGACTCGATTTAGTCAATAACGTTGCCGATTGCCAGTTGAACGCTCAAACTTTAGCGAATGCAAATAAAACATTGGCGAAAGCGAAAGTGGAAAAAGTCGATGGACAAGTTCAAGAAGCCCTCAAGAAGACAGCAAAACACGCCTTCTTGAAGACTATGAAAGCGGTCTGTTCGATTGCTGGCGGCGTTCTCGGTTTGGCCATGATCGCATTTGGCTGGCCGGTCCTCCCAGCTCTCCTCTTGATCGGCGTCTCCTTGGCAAGCACTGTGTTTGCAATGTGGAGTACTTTATATGAAAATGGAAGCCGAACTGAAATGGTTGACTTCTACAAAACAAAGTATGTGCAGTTACTACCTGCTTAGAATTTGAGGAAAAAATGTCGAATATGGCCCCTATCCCTCCTGTTATTGTTGGCGGACAAGGAATCCAGGTCTTCCACAATGAAGGATATTTTGTCGAAAAACCCGATGGAACGAAAAGAAAAAAGAATGCTTCTGAATTGATTGCAAATTATTTAAGTGAAGCAGATGGAGTCTTTTACTTCTTTCAACTCTGTGAGAAAACCATTCGGGCTGTTGTAGAAGTATTTCGCAAAATGGGGAACTCGATGAGAGAATTTTTCGAGAAATTAGGGGCCAAGTTTGAAATGGCCTGGGCGGTTCTTACAATCCCTCGTTTACCTGTGGTATTAAAAGATATGGTGGAATCGATCCAACGATTGAGACACAAAGAACGGGGAGAAATACCCGGAACATCGACTCGTAAAGCAGTTGAAGCAATACGAAGTACTTCAGATGCTGGCGCCGCGGCCTTCTATTCAGTCGGATTCCTTACTGGATCCCTCCCTTGTATAAGAGCGGGAGACGCTCTTGATTTGACCTACAACGTGGCCGATGCGCAGTTGTGCGCCCAAGAAATGCTGATGGCGCGTAAGGCTCTTCATAGCGCAGCTTCTCAAAATGTAGATGTTCGGATCCAACATGCGCTTCAATTTACTGAGCGGCATTCCTTCTTAAAATTGATTAAGGCGGTTTGCAGCGTGGTTGCAGGAATACTTGGATTGTCAATTCTCGCATTTGGCGGTCCATTGATCCCAGCGATCGCATTGATTGTCGTAGCTGTGGCAGGAGTGGTGTTTTCCATGTGGAGCAGTTTTTACAAAGCAT
The DNA here is from genome assembly GCA_964477585.1 of uncultured bacterium. Taxonomy (GTDB): domain Bacteria; phylum Chlamydiota; class Chlamydiia; order Chlamydiales; family SM23-39; genus CAYZHU01. Next base: position 831 of record CAYZHU010000189.1, on the reverse strand, counting down.
CAAGCCCATACGAAATGGTCGACTTTTTCAGGACGCGGCATGTCTGGACTCCAGTCGCCGCATAGGAGACTGGTAACAGTCTCTGAGACCCTTCAATCCTCGGAATGGATACTAGTAATCAGCTTCCTCACGATATTTCTCTCTGTAGCGCTCCTTTCTAGTATCCAATCCTATAAAGCCCGCTCAATCCTCGATACAAAAGTAGTGCGTGAAATAGAGCCAGTTTTCGCTACAATCGGGGGTGCAGTCGCCAAACCTGGATCCATTTCTGTCGCTCCAGGGACGTCTCTTAAAGAAATTTTGAAAAAAGTTAAACCCAAGTGGAACGCAAATTTAAGGGAGATTGATTGGGAGAAAAAAATTGAAGGCCCTTTCAATTTGCACATTCAGGAGCTGACAGAAGTACTTATCCAGGTGAAAGGATCTGTAAAAGAAAATCTTACACTTCAACTCCCGATCGGATCTCGCGTTTGCGACTTGAAGTCAAAAGTTAACTTTACCGATGATGCAGACTCCCTTGTTTTTAAAAGCCGGCGCAGGCTGAAAGATGGGGAGATTTTTGAGGTTCCGAAAAAAGGGATTGAGTAAAATTCGGCCTCAAGTTATGATCCTACAGCATATTAAATTTCGTTCTAGCGAACGAATTCAGTTCACGCATGCCACCCTAGGTGAAAGGCCTGTGGGTTAAGCGCGGTAGATAAAAAAAGAACAAAAAAATGTTCGTCTCTATCTTGCTTGCCCAGCCAAAATCCTGAGTCGTAATGCGGATCTGTGTGAAAAAAAGGAAAACCTATGTCGCTGACATTGATTGGCCAAAAAAAAGGAATGGCG
>CAYZHU010000188.1:0-3214 GCA_964477585.1 uncultured bacterium | reverse complement strand
CTCTCGTCGACGATCTTCCTCTCGAAGAGAAGATGGCCGCGTGTCTCCGCTGGCATGGGGATTATCCGAAACTCTCCCTTTCGGAACTGCTCGGGAAATTGGAGAGGTCTCCTTCCCTTTTCGATAGAATCGTAGCTGTTCGGCTCAAAGCCAATCTCCAAATGCCAAATTGGAGGCAGCAGCTGCGTCAGCAGATGCAACATTCCGATGAAACCTTTCACCAATTTGCTTATGAGTTATTAAAGTCATGAAAAGCTTAATTGAAAAAGCCTTCTTTTTAAAAAAACTCCGCCTCTTCAATGAGCTCGATCTTGAGATCCTCCTCGCGATCGCAGAGAAACTCCAAGAAGATGATTACGATGCTGAGGAAAAAGTATTCACCTCCGGGCAAGTAGCTAATCGGATCTATTTTATAGCGCAAGGGAGAGTCCAAATCCTCGATGAAAGGATGAAACCGATTTTAGAGTTGAATACTGGGGACTATTTTGGAGATGAATCGCTCTTCAACGAACAACCCCGAAATTATACTGCCCTCTGCAAAACCGACACCCTATTTCTCACCCTTTCCCGCAGCCATCTCCTCTCGATCATCTCCGAATGCCCCTCAGTCGCAGTCTCCCTTCTCCAATCGTACTCGCAGCAACTCCCCTGCCGCTATAAAGGTGCAGTCCTATGAGGATCCGGACCCGTCTCCTCCTCTTCTTTCTCCCCACTTTCATCGGCGGGATCGCCCTTGTCTCCACCCTGCTCGCCTTTAATCTTTATGGGAGTCCTAAATTCAATGAAAGCCTGCTCCTCATCCTCCTTTCCGCCGGCCTCTCGATCCCAATCGTCGTCTTTGCTCTCGTCTTCATGGCCAATAAGCTGACCCGTCCCATCCAACAGCTCAACAATTCAGCTCTTGCGATCGCGGCTGGGCAATATGGGGAGTCGATCCAAGTAGATGGGCCAAAGGAAATCGCTGAACTTGCCAATACCCTCAACACAATGGGCGAGTGCCTTCTCGAAAATATCAATCGTCTTAAAGAAAATTCGCTGGTACGGGAGCGGATGTCAGGAGAATATGAATGTGCGATGCTGCTGCAGCACATGATGTTGCAAAAAAATATCGACGATTGCAGATCCGATGCCGTCGCAGTGAGATCGATCACCCTCTTTTCCGATACTCCTCGCGGACTTCTCATCGATTTTCCGAAACAAGAAAATCCCGACCATTTTCAGATCCACATGGCTGAAGCAGAAAAGTTAGGCTTTGAAGGGATGTATCAGCTCCTCACCCACTATAAACTCTCGAAGACGACCCAGACCTCGCTCCTCTTTGACCGCTCTACATCCACCATCCAGATCAAAGGGGCCGATCTTCCCCTCTTTTGGTCGCTAGATGAAGAGAAATTCCTCACTCCTCAAGATAATCAGCTAAAAGTAGATTCAGGAGACTTCTTTTTCCTTTTTAACCCTGGGCTGCTCCATTTCTATCGGATGCCTCAAAGGATTTCCGATCTCTTATCCAAAGTGCTGAAAGTTTTTGCTTCTGACGGTCTTGAAACAACTAGCGCGATGCTCCAGAAGGAGCTCGCCTTTGCGACTAAACGGAAAGATCTCGAGGAGGATATCCACCTCCTCTGCTTCCAAATCTTGAATCCTTAATTCTCTACAACGCCGACATGAAATAGCTGAGAGGCGAAATCAAGCGCTCTTTGACGATTGATCGGAACTTCCCGTTGAATTCGATCTGCGATCTCATTGAAAAACATCGATGGATTATCAATTTGTTTAGGTTGAACAGGACGAATATGTAGATTTTTCAAACCAACGGCATTGATACGATATTGACGTAAGTCATCTTCTCTTGCTGCCGATATAATGACAGATCTTTTAACTCCATCAACACGGTTATGAATAGTTGCCACGCCAACCGGAAATTGAGTTTCATTGATGAATCTAACCCTATCAAGGACTAGTCTTTCTTGAGGGTTAAGAATCGAATAGGCAGCTATCCCTTGTTGCTGCATGCCTCTATGAATCATGTCTTGTTCTGAAATACCTTGAACCATAAAATCTCCATATTAAAATTATTAAATCTAATTAATTATACTATATAACATGAATTAATTAAATTAAAATAATTTTTTTACAAAATTCATAACCCATTGATTTTAAATTAAGAATTTCTGTAAACTATCGGCCGAAAAAAAACTTAAGGAGTTTTATGGCAGCGCCAGCAGCAGCACCAGCATTTACTATTCAAGATGCAATTATTGGGATTAATCAGAAATATGATGAAGCCAAAACGGCCAATAAACGGAATGAAGACGGCACCCTTAAAATAAAGGCGTCAAGCGGTCTTCTCGTTTGGAAATATGGAGAAAAGGAAATTCAACTCCTGATGGGGAAAAAAACAGACACCGGCGCTTTTGTCACATTTGCCGGAGGGGTTGAAGAAATCGATTTTAATCGTACTGATACTCTGCCAGCAGTTATTGCTACCGCTTGTAGAGAAGCAGAAGAAGAAACTAGGAATCTAATTAAATTTGATGTGGCTCTTCAGGCGATCAATAGTGCATCTACTTGGTGTATTAAAAATGAATCATGGCCACACTTTTGCGCTCCTGTATTTGCCGTCAATTTTAATGACTTGGATATTTCTGGCTTCAATACAGATTCTTCAACAGAACAGAAGCCGGAACTCTCGGAACTCAAATGGCTTTCATTGACAGGCGTGCTAAATGCCCAGGATGCAAGAGCAGCAGAACTCGAGAGCAAAAAAGAAGAATTCGCTAAAGATACAATGTTATCAGAAGATGACAGAAAAAAAGCTTTGTCCTCTCTCAAAGACAAACACATCAAACTCGCCTCTGGCGATGAGGTCGCTGCCTATGTAGGTCGAACAGTAGGCGCTGCTAAAGGAAAATTCTTAGAGCTGCAAGCCGCTTACCAGCGCTCAGCTGCATAAGACTTCAAGAGCGTCTAACGACGCTCTTTTTTATCTTGAAAGTTATGCGTTGACTTTCCGCTTTTCGATGTAGTCGACGACGTCGCCTACAGTCTTGAGTTTCTCTGCATCTTCTTCAGAAATCTCAAACCCAAATCGTTCTTCAAAGGTCATAATTAATTCTGTAAGATCGAGTGAATCTGCGTTGAGATCTTCGACGAAGGATTTCTCCAACGTCACATCGTTCGCATCTACGCCGAGCTGCTCCACGATGATATCAAT
>CAYZHU010000187.1:0-3225 GCA_964477585.1 uncultured bacterium | reverse complement strand
TTTTGAGACAATTTGAACTGGAGAAATCGTGCGTTATTTTTAGATCGACTTCGAAGAAAGCGGCGTCCGTAATTGGGGCGATCGACATTCTATATATCGATGGCAATCACGATGAAAAAGTGGCCGCCGAAGATGTTCAGCTTTATCTCCCTAAAGTTCGGCCGGGAGGATACATCTGGTTGAATGATGCGTCTTGGCACTCTTTAAGAGATGCTCTAAAGCTCCTTTTAGCCTCTTGCGATATCGTCAAGAAGATCGACAACGGAAATTGCATTTTATTTAAGAAAAAATCATGAGACTCCTTTTTCTTTCTCTCTTTATAACCTTTTTGTATGCCAATGAAATTGATCTTAGCCTCTATGAAAAGTCGCTATACAGCCAAAATGGCGAAGACGGCGTTCTGGCTAAAATTTTCCAAGAGATCTCCCCCGCTTCGAAATTTTGCGTAGAATTTGGCGGATATGATGGGATAACGGGCAGCAACACCTACCTTTTGAGACTGCAAGGCTGGAAATGCGTTCAATTTGATAGACAATATGAAATTCCAAAATACAGTCTTTATAAAGAGTTCATCACAGCCGAAACAATCAATGAAATCTTCGATAAATACAACATTCCCTTAGATTTAGATCTCTTATCTATCGATATCGATTACAATGATTTCTACGTGTGGAGAGCGATAGACGCTAAATATCGGCCCGCTGTGGTTGTCATTGAATACAATGCCACTCATCTTCCCGATCAAGACAAGGTCGTTAAATACCGCCCCTTTTACATCGGCGATGATACAAACTACTACGGGGCCAGCATTCTTGCGCTTTACCATTTGGGAAGGTCCAAAGGCTACAGCCTGGTTTATGCAGATGCGAATGGCGTGAATCTTTTTTTTATCAGAGATGATTTGCTGAGAGGGGATGTCCAATTCAAAAACACGAATGATGTAGCTAGACTCTACCGCTATCCAACTTATGGCAAAGGGCCGAATGGGGGCCATCCGGCAGATTACAAGCTGAGGGCCTACTTATCTTCAGAGGAGATCCTAAAATGATTCGATGGGTTTTGTTGCTTTTATGCGTCAGCTCTCTTTCAGCTGATCTGGAGCCCCATTTAAAAAAGGCCTCGAATAAAATAGATGGCCATTCGATGGAAAATATCGACTACATTTACATGATCAATCTCGATCAACGCCCCGAAAAATGGAAACTATCGGTCGATCAATTGAGGCCCTATGGCATTGAACCGTATCGCTTTTCTGCAGTGAATGGCTGGGAGCTCTCTTTAGAGGCAATCAATGACGTGGGATTGAAATTCACACCCCTCATGGAAGGGGGATTTATGGCTACCAGCTACCATCTGGATGAAAATTTTGAGCCGAGCCACGAAGTCCTCGAAAATTATGGCCAAACCTATTTTTGCCATTGCATGGCGAGAGGAACGATTGGGATTGCCCTCAGCCATATTTCAATTTTGCAAGATGCGTATGATTCCGGCTATGAGACCATTTGGGTCATGGAAGATGATATTGAAGTGCTGCAAGATCCCAGAATGATCCCTGATTTGATCGTCGAATTAGACCGTGTTGTAGGCAAAGATCAATGGGATATTTTATTTACGGATCGGGACATTCGAGATCAATATGGGCATCATAAACCGACTATTTGGGCAGCTAGAAGGCCCGATTATGCCGAATCCCTCCCCAAAAATAACTTCGCTGAAAATAGAGTCGTGAGTGAACTTTTCCGAAAAATCGGGGCTCGATATGGAGCAACCTCGATGATTGTCCGCCGCTCTGGAATGAAAAAACTTTTGCAGTTTTTCAATACCCACAGCATCTTTTTGCCTTACGATCTCGATTTCATTTACCCTCAAAACATCAAATTGTACACCGTTCTCCAAGATGTTGTTTCCAATTTACCTAAAGCCCTCTCAGATAATGGCGCGCCTTTTTATCTGAATAAAAAAGGAGGAAATCAATGAAAAAAATCCTACTTGGATTGACGCTATCTATTTTTTGCTATGCTGGGATTAGCGAGGACCTCCTTGAAGGCCCAACTGTGGCTGATGAGATCACCTACAATTGGCTCGTTCAGGGCGCTGTGCAAGCTCATGATACGCAGCATATCCTTCTTTTCAAAAAGCTCTTCGAGACCACGAAAGTAAAAACGCTCTTAGAATTTGGCCTCGGGTATCCGACAAAATACTTCCTAGACCATTGCAATAAAGTAATTTCCGTAGACATCATCACGTACGGCTACGGGCCTGAAATTATGAAGAAATTCCTGAAGGTCTATGCCGATTATTCCAATTGGATCCCCATCGCATTTTGTAGCGGATATATAGGTTGGGATTATTCTTGGGCTCCTTATAAACATTTGGGCTCTGAAAGCGTATATAAAGCAACCTCATACCAGCATGCATCTCACAAAGATTATTCCAAAATAGACGACTTCTATCTTGTTGAACTCAATGCTTTTATTACCAACCTGTTAAAGTACAATAAGGCCGATGTTGCCTTCGTCGGGCACGCGATCTTTCTAAGAGGGGATATTGTGCAGCTTCTTTTCGATAAAGTCCCCATTATTATCGCCCACAATTCAAATAAACGAATGGAGATGGATTTAGACGATATCTATGGTCTTTCTAGAGTCGTAACACCCGACAACTATGAAGAGATCTTTTTCTCAACCGAAGGGGGAACGACAGCTTGGGTCATAAAAAAAGAAAAATATGTTGGGCTAATCGAGGCTCTTAAGAAATATGCTGAAAGTTTATAAGTTTCTTTTTCTTTGTATAACTGCGATTGGATTTTCCTATGAGAACACAATTTGCGTCTCAATAATTGTAAAAAATAATGAGGCTACAATTTGGGAGTGCCTGCTAAGCATTAAAGATATCGCTAGCTGCATTTCTGTTTGCGACATGGGATCTACCGATAAAACAAAAGAACTCATTGATGAATTTTTAAGAGTAAGCGGAATTCCTGGAAAAATCCATCAACGAGACACTGAAAGTTTCGTCCATCATCAATCGATCGGCGCGGCCGCTGCGCAAAAAACTCTCAAAAGCTATGGGTTTTCCTTATCTAAATCGTATCTGCTGTTCTTAGATCCCGATCAAAGCTTGTCACCCGAGTCGAATTTGAATGAACAATTGATTGACGATTCCTATTTGGTGCTCGAAAAGTCATCGACCCTTTCCTGCCATAATTATCATCCCCGCCTTTTC
>CAYZHU010000186.1:0-3258 GCA_964477585.1 uncultured bacterium | reverse complement strand
ATTGGCATTTGGGCTACGTCAAAGCTCCTGCGATTGTTCAACCCCGGGGCTTTCATGCAGCCGAAATGCCAATTTTGGAACATTTTCGGTATAGCCCATAAATAAAACGAAACTATTATTAATTCGCCTTATATAAGAATATAGGAATTTTAAGGTGATTTTTTCGTTTTATTTGAAATTAATTCAAAGATAGACGAATTCTGAAGGCCTCTAAAAGGTCCATAAACGATAGCGCTGTTGAAAAAGAGGAGATGGCTCTAGTAAATTGATATTCAGCTGCTGCAACTCTCTCTGAAATGGTATTTTTTTTGCGTCGTAATACTTCGCAATAAGAGCGAATGGTCTCATCATCTGCTAATTCTTGAGTTCGTTGGTTATCGGCAGCAACGGACTGAGGAGAGCCATCTAGCAGAGGAGGAGGAGTTCTTTGTCTTTGAAGAGCCTCATTAGCCCTTGCGATAAGAAATTCTGTAACTGCTAGCTCTGAAGCTATTGTTTCGCGAACTTCTACAGAAGACGAATGGATGGTCAAATGGGGGATAGCAACAAGCTGGGTTGCAACAGTTGGATCCATAGGCAAGGAAAGACTACGAAAGAGCAGAAATCGGAGGTGATTTTCCTGATTGTTTCGTAGATGATCGATCACAGACTTATTCAAAGCCGATCTTCTCCATGATTTGCAGACACGAAGACACGCAGCAAAATCGGGTATGCTCAAAAAGCTCACTACTTCTTGCACATGTTCTTCGGGTAGATGGCTAATGCCTCTAGTCGGGTTCGTAGATGTTGTACTTGCTAGAGCAGCCATATTAAACCATATATTATTTAAAATTAAATACTAATTGTAATTAATTTTTAATTATAATTCAACTATTTATTATAAAACATTGCATTGTTATAAAAATGTAAGAAATTATTTTATAAATAAAAAAATTTAAATCAGAGAGAGGTTCTGAAGGTGTTTGTACGTAACTACCCTATTATAAGGTTTTTAGTTGTTTTTTTTGAAAACTCGATTCTACAAAGCCTTGAGCAAGCTATTTCGATATAGATTTATTGGCATAAAAAAAATGATAGGGTATAGCTGGAGCGAATAGCCAGGTAGTGATGACCAAGACCTTGATTGCCGTGGATCTCGCGAAATCTCCCGAAAAGCAGCCAGTTCCCCTTCATAATCGATGGCATCCTGAAATCCCCCCTGTGGCCGAGGTGAGGCCGGGCGAGGTATTCCGGATCGAATGTGTCGACTGGACTGGCGGGCAAATCAAGGATAACGATAGCGCAGAAGATGTGAGGACGGTCGATTTGACCCGCGTTCACTACTTAAGCGGTCCGGTTGCTGTGCATGGCGCAGAGCCCGGGGATCTGCTGGTGGTAGATATCCTTGATATCGGATGCCTTCCCAATAGCGAATGGGGTTTTACGGGAATATTCGCTAAAGAAAATGGGGGTGGTTTTTTGACCGACCACTATCCCAAGGCTCATAAAGCGATCTGGAATATGGAGGGCATTTACGCAACCTCGCGCCATATTCCGAAAGTGCGGTTTGCAGGGCTTATCCATCCTGGCCTGATCGGATGCGCTTCCTCCGCAGAACTTCTTGCTAAATGGAACAAAAGGGAAAAAGAACTCTTCGATACCGATCCCCACAGGGTTCCTCCTTTAGCCTGCCTTCCTACTGAAAAAGGATCTCTTCTGGGCAAGGTAAAAGAGAAAGACAAGCACCGGATTGCAAAAGAGGCTGCTAGAACGGTTCCGCCAAGAGAGCATGGAGGCAATTGCGATATCAAAAATCTTTCGCGAGGCTCGAAGATCTATTTCCCCGTCTATGTCAAGGATGCTCTTCTTTCCTTAGGCGATCTCCATTTTTCACAAGGGGATGGAGAGATCTCCTTTTGCGGAGCGATCGAAATGGCAGGCTGGATACAGCTTCATGTCGACATCATCAAAGGCGGCATGGCTAAATATGGTGCCTCTAGTCCCATATTCCAGCCGGGGCCTGTCAATCCTCTCTATTCGGAATATCTGATTTTCGAGGGGATTTCCGTCGATGAAAAGGGTAAACAGCACTATCTCGATCCCCATGTAGCCTATAAGCAGGCATGCCTCCATGCGATCGAATACTTGAAAAAATTCGGATATACGGGAGAGCAAGCCTATCTTCTTTTGAGCTGCGCTCCTTGTGAAGGAAGGATCAGCGGCATCGTAGATATCCCCAATGCCTGCTGTACGCTTGCCCTGCCTACGCAGATTTTCGATTTCGATATCAAACCCAAGCAGGGCGGCCCGCAGATTTTTAGAAGGTAGTTTTTTGGAATCCGTTTATTCCTTTTTAGAGAGCATTCAATTCCTTGCGATTTGCATCGTCTGCATCAGCGGCTATACCGGTTTTCTCTTTTACCGCCGGATCAAAGGATTTGAAAACTTAAATCCTCCTCCAAAAATTCACTACATCGTTCCTAAAGAATTTACTGCAAAAAGAGGTCCTGCAATACCCATAAAGACAGGGATTTTGATTGAGGATTTTCTCGAATTTAGTTTGCTTGCCAACCGTTTCGTGATCGATCTTAGGGTCTGGTTTATCTTCAATCCTAGTTTGATCGATCTCGAGACGGTTTCTCAATTCTCCTTCGATAAAGGGGAGATTCTCAATAAATCGGAAGCGGATACCAAGTTCATCGGCGATCTGCTCTTTGTTGAATACAAGATCAGGTTGAAGTTCTCTTCTAATTTGGATTTTCACGCTTTTCCCGTAGATGATCATCGTCTCTACATCACCTTGAAAAATGAGGCCGCAACCCCTGAGGAGATGCTTTTCGATGTTTCGGAGACAGGCTTTCGCCTTTCAGAAAAGATCTATTTTTCCGAGTGGACGATATTCGATTCAGGAGTGGAGGCAGGCTATCAGGAAGAGCAGCTCCATAAGCATATCAAAGAGAGCACCGTCGCCTTTCCCGCGGCCGTTTTTTTTGTAGATTTCTCACGAAATGGGATTAGAAAAGCCTTGATTATCGTGCTTCCTATCATCTTCATCTTTTTTGTGGGGTTTTCTTCGTTGAGCTTTCTTAAAAAAGGAGATCTTTCTTTTGTTATCTATGTGAATACAGGAAGCATAACGGGCCTTCTCGCTTACCGTTTTGTCGTTGAATCGATCTCTCCCGATGTCGGATATTTCACTTTGACCGATTATATCTTCACGCTTTTTTTAACCTTGAGCTTTGTGACGTTTTTGTTTTCTGCTTTTCTATTGATCAATGA
>CAYZHU010000185.1:0-3265 GCA_964477585.1 uncultured bacterium | reverse complement strand
CTCTTTTCATGAGCTTGCAGATTGTTTTGAGCACATGTAAAGCCGTAAAAGGCTGAGCTGGGCCAAAGTTGAATGCCTCTCCTTTTACTTCGGTTTTTTCTAACGCTTCCGCCATTTGGAGATACGCCATCACAGCATCTTGCACATAGACATAGTCTCGGGTGAATTTCCCATCGCTGCGGATGATTGGATTTTCTCCATGCAAAAGAGATTTAATCGTTCCTGGAATGAGCCTGCTCCAATTTAAATCCCCGCCTCCAAAAATATTGCCGCACCTAGCAATTACAATAGGGAGGCCGTAAGTATGATGATAGGTTTGAGCCAAAAGATCCGTGCAGGATTTGGAAACGTCGTAAGGGTGTTTTCCTAAAGGAGGCATCTCTTCCGTATAGGGAAGGATGGGACTTGTTCCATATGCTTTATCGCTCGAAGCGATCACAATCCGCTTGACCAAAGAGCGGTGTACTCTACAAGCCTCCAAAAGGTGGTAGCTCCCTCGGATGTTTGCTTCAAAAGTAGGGAGCGGATTGCGGTAGGCAACTCCAACAATTGCTTGCGCTCCTAAGTGAAACACTGTATCGATTTCGTGTTCGTTCAGCGCCCGTTCTAAAGAGTAATAATCCTCTAAACAGCCATTCACAATAGAAAGTTTCCGATAACTGTCTGAACGGATGAGTTCGCTCTGTGGATCGAAATCCCGCATCAATGCAACAACAGAGGCGCCTAGATCTATCAAGCTTTTGGCAAGCCAAGAACCGACAAGACCAGTAGCTCCTGTAATAAAAACCCGTTTGCTTTTCCAAAAAACTTTCATTTCCATATCTTCCAAGGAGCTTTTTCCGATTCCCACAATGCCTCTAAAATCTTATGCTCTCTTAATGTATCCATCGGCTGCCAGAATCCTTCATGTTTATAGGAAACGAGCTGTCCTTCCGCTGCCAACCGTTCTAAAACAGTGCGTTCAAAAATGGTTTCATCATTTTCAATGTAATCGAGCACTTTCGGATCCAAAACAAAAAAACCTCCGTTGATCCACCCTTCTCCCACTTGCGGCTTCTCAGTAAACTCCACTACAGAATGTCCTTCAAAACGAAGTCCGCCAAAACGGGCAGGAGGTCTTACAGCGGTCACGGTCGCGAGTTTTTTATGTCTTTTATGAAAGGCGATGAGATCGGGAATATTGACATTGGATACACCATCCCCATACGTCATCATGAAAGGCTCATTTCCCATCCAGTTTTTTAGACGGCCAAGCCTTCCTCCTGTTTGCGTATGCAAACCAGTATCAACAAGATGAATCTTCCAATCAGGGGCATTGCCTTGATGGATTTTTTTCTCTCCCGTTTTAAGATCTACAGTGAGATTGCTATTGAGCGCATAAAAATTGATGAAGTACTTTTTAATCACTTCAGGTTTATAGCCAAGAGCGACCACGAATTCATTGAACCCGAAAGCTCCATAGATAGATAGGATATGCCATAGGATCGGCTTACCGCCAATTTCAATCATGGGCTTCGGAACCTGATCGGTTTTTTCAGAAATCCTCGTTCCGAGTCCGCCTGCAAGAATGACTGTTTTCATAGATTCTTCACTTTTCCGTTAAACCGAAACTTTTATCAGTTTCCAGCATTTTCGTCATAGTAGACAAATGCAAAATAAATACTGCTCTGCTATACGTTTCCGTTTAAGCTTTTTTGGAGCTCCTTCATGCCCTTACCCAAATGCCAATTTTGTGAAACAACTCTTAAACACTCTTTCTGCGATTTAGGCAAATCTCCTGTATCGAATGCTTTTTTAACAGAAGATCAGCTGCAAAAAATGGAGCCCTTTTATCCTCTGCATGCTTATGCATGCTCCCATTGTTTTTTAGTGCAGCTTAGAGAATCCCAAAGTCCCGAACAGCTTTTTTCCGACTCTGAATATGCCTATTTTTCCTCCTACTCAAAAACTTGGCTTGAGCATGCAAAAAAATATACCGAAGAAATGACCTTAAGATTTCAGCTGAATAGTAGAAGCCAAGTCATAGAAATCGCAAGTAACGATGGGTACCTTCTTCAGTATTTTTTGAAAGAAAAAATCCCTTGCTTGGGAATAGAACCCGCTGAAAATGTCGCTAAAGTTGCCTTGGGAAAGGGGATACCTACTTTATCGAAGTTTTTTGGAGTAAAAACCGCTCATGAGCTAGCCAGCCAAAACATCTATGCCGATCTTCTTTTAGGAAATAATGTGCTTGCTCATGTTCCTAACCTTAAAGACTTCATAGGAGGAATGAAGATACTTTTGAAACCTCACGGTGTAATTACCATGGAATTTCCTCACCTTCTCAAGTTAATGGAAGCTAACCAATTCGATACGATTTATCACGAGCATTTTTCCTATCTTTCACTTCTTGCCGTGGAAAAAATTTTCAAACATTTCGATCTTATTCTTTTTGATGTAGACGAACTCTCTACTCATGGAGGCTCGCTCCGAATTTACGTAAAACATAGTGATGATCAAACAAAATCTATCGCTCCAAAAGTACATGATGTTCTTCAGAGAGAAAAAGAGTATGGCCTAGATCAAATGCACACTTATGAACTGTTTTCTGAAAAAGTGAAAGAAACCAAGCGGCTTCTATTAGATTTTTTGATTCAGGCAAAACAAAATGGAAAAAAAATTGCAGGCTATGGAGCTCCCGCTAAAGGAAATACTCTTCTCAATTTTTGCGGCATAAAAAAAGATTTCATCGATTATACAGTAGATATGAGTCCTTTCAAGCAGGGAAGATTTTTGCCAGGCACGCATATTCCGATTTTTCATCCTGATAAAATCAAAGAAACCAAGCCCGATTATGTGATCATTCTTCCCTGGAATTTAAAAGAAGAAATCATGGATCAACTTTCTTTCATCCGTGCTTGGGGAGGAAAGTTTCTCCTTCCCATTCCCGCTGCAGAGGTGGTTACTTGAAGTTCATCGAAACGAATTTGTTAGGCGCCTATATCATCGAAGTAGAAAAGTTTGAAGATGAGCGGGGCTTTTTTACTCGAACGTTTTGCGAACGGGAGTTTGACGAAAAGAAACTTTGCAAAAAGTTTGTCCAATGCAATGTTTCTTTCAATAAACTTAAAGGAACCCTACGAGGGATGCATTATCAAATTTCCCCTCATGAGGAGATAAAGCTGGTACGCTGTACAAGAGGAGCTATTTACGATGTGATTATTGATGTAAGACCCTCCTCTCCTACTTTCAAACAGCATTTTGCTACCACGCTTACCTCCCAAAA
>CAYZHU010000184.1:0-3277 GCA_964477585.1 uncultured bacterium | reverse complement strand
CGTGAGATCGCGCCTGGAGAAGAGCTCCTTACCGATTACGGACAACGATGGTCTACTAGGAAAGATTAGACAAAGAGGAATTTGAGGAGATAGAACGAGAGGATGCTCAAGAGAGCGCAGAGAGGGATGGTGACGATCCAGGAGATGAGGATCTCTTTCAGGGTTTGGAGATTGAGCGCTTTTAGGCCGCGGGCCAAACCGACGCCAAAGACTGCGCCCACCAGTGCGTGAGTAGTGGAGATAGGAAGCCCCAGTTTAGAGGCGAAAAGAATGGTTGCCGCTGCTCCAAATTCGGCGGCAAAGCCGCGAGTAGGCGTCAACTCTGTGATCTTATTCCCAATCGTTTCAATGACGCGCCAACCCCAAGAGGCAAGGCCGATCACGATGCCGGCGCCTCCCATCGCAAGAAGCCAAGAGGGGATAACCGAATGGTGAGAAAGAGAATGGGTTTGTAAAACACCCAAAACAGCAGCGACAGGCCCGATCGCATTGGCCACATCATTGGCCCCGTGGGCAAATGCAACCAGACAGGCGCTCAAGATTTGAAGATAAATGAAGATTTTTTCCACGCCATGATAGGGTTCATTTCGATTAAAAGAGGATAGCCCCGCTGTTTCCGCAGCAGCAGGCAAAGGGGAGGGGGACATTTTTTGCACAAGCCAAAGACTGATGATCGCAGCAGTAAGCCCGATCGAAACGGATATGGAAAGAGCGGCCTGAAGCGAGAGATTGAGGTCGAGTTGGGCAAGGCCTTGGAAAAAGAGGCTGAGAGAGGCGACAGTGAAACAGGCAAAGACAAAAAATGGGGTCAATTTTTGGGTCGCTTCAATTGGGTTCAGCGCAAAGAGAATTTTCTTCTGGATCAGGCTGAAGATGGCGTAAGAGATGATCCCGCTGAAAAGAGGGGAGAAGAGCCAGCTCGCTGCAATCCAGCCCACTTCCGACCAATGGATCGCATCAACACCTCCAACAACCGCTCCAAATCCGATCACTGATCCCACAATGGCATGAGTCGTTGAGATGGGAAGCCCAAAGTAAGAAGCCAGTTGGAGAAGGGTTCCTGTTGCAAGAAGAGCGCCCATCATTCCCAGGATAAAAATGGTCGGGTCGCTTTGGAAGACTTGAGGTTCGATGATCCCCTTTTGAATCGTTTCAGAAACGCTCGAGCCGACAAAAAATGCCCCCGAGAATTCCAAAATGGCGGCAAGAAATACAGCCTTCCGAAGGGTAAGGGCTTTAGAGCCGACAGACGTCCCCATGGCATTGGCCACGTCGTTGGCGCCAATATTCCAAGCCATATAGAAGCCCAGAACCAGGACGATCGTCTTGAAGAGGGTTTCAAGCTCCATTTCGGCTGCCTAATTTTTCAGATCGAAAAAAATGGTTGTCGAAGATAATTTGAAACAATGCAGGCACAATTTGTTTGAGTAAAGGTAATGTATCTGATTTTGATTTTCTTGGCTATGATTCCGTCGCTCGCGATAGGGGACTCCGTTTCCGATCGGGAGATCATTATAAAAGGAAAAGAAGTATCAATAGACAATTATTTAGTTTGGGATAATTCGGCCGATATTCTCGTCATCTCGGAAGGGGATTGCATTGTCTCTTCGATCATCGGGAGTCTCCAATCAGGGAACATCCGCTTCTCGATCGGAGGAGATTTGATTTTGCGCTCAAGCCCCTCCTCGATGGCCCAAATCTTTGCTCAAGGGGGGAATATTGAGATCTCATCGCGAGATCTCCGCATGGAAAGCTGCGGGACCCCAACTGAGATTTTAGCTATGGGCGGAGACTGTCAGGTGAATTGTAAAAATTTGGTCCTTCGAGGAGGGAAAGAGAACTTTGGCGATACATTTGCCAAGATTTCCGCGAAGATCATTACGGTAGAAGTTGCAAAAGATTGCGAGCTTTGCGGAGGGGATGGTTGCCGCTCGATGAGTGAGATATTGGCTTATGATAAATTGAGATTATTCATAGCTAATGATTTAAGTATTCAAGGGGGAAGTTGTCCCGATCGTTCTTTTGCTTCTTTAGCAGGATGGAATTCAGCTGAATTATCGATCGGAGGGAATGCTTTTCTTCTCAGCGGGCCTAGCGATTCGGTTCAAGTCAGCTCCCGCTACGGGTCGGTTACCATGCATATGGAAGGGAAGCTGATCCTCACAGGCCATCCAATCGGGGGATTTGCTAGGATCAAAGCGTGCGATAGTCTCGCTCTTTCTTGTTCGCTCGGAGGTGAATTTGAGTGGGCTGAAGTTTTTTCCAAACATGAGCACCTTCAAGTGATCGCTCCGATGCATGTTGAGCGGTCAATGAGGTTTGAATAGCAGCTCTTTATCTTTCTCATTGAGGGTGCGGAATTCTCCAAGAGGGAGTGTGCCGAGGAGAAGGGAGCCGATCCGGATCCGGGTCAGTTCGAGAATCTTGAGCTTTGCTCTCTCTGCGATGATCCTCACTTCGTGCTTCTTCCCTTCTTTGACGCAGATTTTAAATGTCCCCCGCCGAACCTTTTGAACGGAAACGGGACGGACCCATTTGTTATCGACGCGGGCTCCTTCAGAGAGGATCTGGAGATATTCTGGTTCAATTTCTTGGGCTGTTTTGACTAGATATTCCTTGATCACGTTTGAGGAAGGGTGGATCACTTCGTTGGCAAAGTGGCCATCATTGGTGACGAGGAGAAGGCCGGTGGTCTCCCGATCGAGCCGCCCTACGGTAAAGAGCCTTTCTTGGCTTTTCGGAAAGAGGTCAAGGACGATCGGCCTCTGCCCCGGACGGATATTGGTGCAAAGGTATCCCTCGGGTTTATTGAGCATATAGTAAACTTTTTTCTGTTCAGAGGAGACCCGCTCTCCATCTACAACGATCTGGTCGGAAGACCATTCGACGAGGAACTGGGGAACTTTGACCGTCTGGCCGTTGACTTGTACTCTCCCTGCAAAAATCAGCTCTTCGCACGCCCTTCTAGAGGCGACTCCGGCTGCAGCAAGGGCTTTGCTCAATCTTTTTTTATCCATAGTACGGAACAGTATAAACTAAAGGAGGTATTTGTTAAACTGGCTTCAGTCAAACGGAAAATTTTATGGCAAAATTGATTTTGTTGCGGCATGGGCAGTCGGTATGGAATAAAAAAAATCTTTTTACTGGGTGGGTCGATATCCCGCTTAGCGAAGAGGGGATCGGCGAATCGATCCAGGCGGGGAAAAAGATCCGCGATATCCCGATCGATATCGTCTTCACCTCCTCTTTGGTCCGGTGCCATATGACAACGGTCCTT
>CAYZHU010000183.1:0-3288 GCA_964477585.1 uncultured bacterium | reverse complement strand
AAATGAAAAAGAGCATTGGCAATTCCAGGAGAACATCCTCCTCGCCAAGCACATCGCCATCACCCAAAGTCTAGATGTGACTGAGTGGGCCGCTTTGATGATTTCGAAAGGGGCCTTTGCTGAAAATATCCGGATCGAGGCGGAAGTGTGCTTTGGGGAGACAAGCCAAGGGCTGGGGTTTCTCTTGAGCGTCCCTGAAGAGAGGGAAAATCCGGAAGAGGGGTATTGCCTTTGGATCGGATCGGAAAAAAACCGTTCCACCCGCCTTTTCCGGAACAACGTGCAAGTGATGGAGGCAAAAGCAGTCTACCTGCATCCGAAAACATGGCATCAAATCCGGATCGAAAAAGTCGACGACCAGCTCCGCTTTTATCTCGACGGAAGATTGAAATTGAAATTCGCCAGCCATCTCCCTTTAGCTGGCAATCATATCGGCCTTCTCCACAAAGATGGGGATTTTTCGATGAAGAATTGGAAAATCTATGACGGGAGCCACAATGTTATGGTGGGCTGCCTCGCTGTCCCTAATGCCTTTTTGAGCCATAAGATCTACGACGTCGCTCTCCAGGAATACAGAAGAATTGGGCGGTGCTTTCCCGGGCGGATGGAAGGGAGGGAGGCGCTCTTCCGGGCAGGTCTTACCCTCATCGAGAAAGCGCGCGTAGAAAAGACAAAGCCCGCCCAAGAAAAGCAATTCCATCTAGCGCTCAAAGAATTCGAAAAACTCTACCGGACGCCGGGAGCTCCTCTTGAATATTTGGGTAAATCCCTTGTCTATGAAGGGCTAGGCGATGCCGAAGAGGAGGCCAAGTGTCTCGAACTTACTTTACGCAAATTCCCGAAACATCCTCTCCTTCCTATTGTCAAAGAGCATATTGTCTACCGGATGCACGAAAGTTCCCTCAACAATCGAGAAGCTGCTTACCAGATTATCTTGCTTGCCATCCGCCATATCCCCGATCTCCTCGATAATTCCGACACCCAGCATCTCATCGAAAGCCTCGAGAAAAATTGGGAACCTCTCTCTTTTATTCAAGAGAGCTCTGAGCGGCTGAAACAGATAGCGATCCAATTAGCCTTTTGGCTGGCTAAAGTCCCGATTCTCGTTGAAATCGCAAAGACCGTGAAAACATCAGAGACCCTTTTTCAAAATGCCCTCTTTTCCCTTCTTGAATTGGAAAGTTATGAGGAATTGCAGGAATTCCCCTCTCCCCTCTCGACCGATTTTCGATCGATCCGCTATAAACTCCGCCAAGCGCTGCAGAAAGGAGATATGGAACTCTTTGATCGCTTGTTGAAAAAATTTTCTTTCCCAGATTCCGCTGAATATGACTCCTTGAAGATCTGGGGAGCGCTCCTTCGCAAAAACTTGTCTGCCGCAGCTGAAATTTTCGGCAAATATCCTGAGAGCGCCCTCACGCAGGAGACCTCTCCGCTCCACTTCCCATACGGGACATGGCTCTATCTTTCAAAAGGAAAAGAAACGGCGATGCGCCACTTCTCCGCCGTATTGGAACTTCCCCACCCCACCACTTCCGCCCTACCCAGCTATTTTCTCACGAACCGGATCAGCGCCAAACACAAGTTTTTTTGGTGGGAGAAAAAAGAACTCTATCGGCAAATCGACCTATTTTACAAATGCGTAGGGAAGAAAAATGAAACCAAAAGTTAAATCGTCGCAATATATCCACCGCGGGTTTTACGATATCCGGCAAGATCTCCTCCAAAGAGACGATGGGCTCACCCATTCCTATACATGCCTCAAGCTCCCGACCGATGCGACGGCGATCCTCGCCCAAGATACCGAAGGGAGATGGATTTTGAACCGGGAATACCGCCATCCAACTGGCGATTATATCCTCGGCTGTCCAGGCGGACGGCTCGAACCTGGCGAATCACCCATCATCGGGGCGCAGCGGGAACTATTTGAAGAGACGGGCTATTGGTCGGATGAAATAGAGCTCTTGGGCTGCTGTTATCCCTGTCCTAGCCTATGCGATCAAAAGATCTATTTTTTGTTGGCCAAAAATGCTCGCAAAAAAGGGAGCCAAAACCTCGAGCCTTTTGAATTCATCAGCACTGAGTTGAAGAGCAGCGAGGAACTCCGCTCTGAAATGCTCGCTAAAACAAATATCGACGGAGTCCTTTGCACAGCCCTTTGGTATACCCAAATAACCTCAAAACTTGGTTTCTGATACGCCTTATCCCCAAAGACGATGCGTCTTCGGGGACCCCTAAGGCTGCGTCGGTCAGCCACTGCCTTTGAGACCCACCTGCACCCCACCCCAACGATGATGCATCGTTGAGGACCCCGGCGCCAAACTTTTTAAGTTTGGCTGCAACGGTTTCTCCCCAAAAATGATGCATTTTCGGGGTCCCCGAGGGCGCATCGTCCTTGGGGTAGGATTCGGTGCCGCTAAGAGCTGGCTCAAATTCAGGGCGTCTCCTTGTCATATTCCCAAATTTTGAATTCATTTGGGTATATAAAGGCCAGTTTTGCTAGAATATTCTGTATGAGCACATTGCCAAAGGCTTACGATCCAAAACTGGTGGAAGAGAAGTGGTATTCCTTTTGGGAAAAAGAGGGATATTTTGGGGCCGATCCCCATTCTCGAAAAGAGCCGTTTTGCATCGTCATCCCCCCTCCCAACGTAACAGGCGTCCTCCATATGGGACATGCGTTGGTCGATACTCTTCAAGATATTCTTATCCGGTGGAAGAGGATGATGGGCTTTGAAGCCCTTTGGATCCCAGGCACCGACCACGCAGGGATCGCTACCCAGATGGTCGTGGAGAGGAACCTCTTTGCCAAGACAGGAAAGAGAAGAAAAGATTTTACTCGGGAAGAGTTCTTAGCCGAAGTATGGAACTGGAAAGACTTAAGCGAAGGAAAAATCCTCGGCCAATTGAAAAAATTGGGCTGCTCCTGCGATTGGTCAAGGCTCCGGTTCACGATGGATCCAGAGAGCAACCGCGCAGTCCGGACATGCTTCAAAAAAATGTTCGACGAAGGGTGGATCTACCAAGGGGATTATCTCGTCAATTGGGATCCTGTTACCCAAACAGCCCTCTCCGATGATGAAGTGGAGTACGAAGAGAGAAATTCGTTCCTTTGGCACATCCGCTATCCCCTAGCGAACGGGAAAGGGAATATCACGATCGCGACGACGCGGCCCGAAACCATGCTCGGCGATACAGCCGTTGCCGTCCATCCAGACGATGAGAGATACAAGGCTCTCATTGGAGAAAAAATTAGACTCCCCATTACCCACCGGGAAATCCCGATCA
>CAYZHU010000182.1:0-3299 GCA_964477585.1 uncultured bacterium | reverse complement strand
ATAGAGACAGGAATGCTCTTCTCTTGCAGTTTTTTTCCTTCTCTTCTTTTTTCCCCACTTGCTGGATATCTCGCAGATAAAATCTCCCCCAAGCTCCCCATTGCCATGGGTTACTCACTCGTCCTATTTTCTCTTTTCTGGTTTGCCTTCCAGAGCACTCCCTCATTCCCCGTCCTTCTGTGCTCGCTGATCATTTACGGAATCGGATTGCCTCTGATTTTGACCCCTTCTCACTCACTGACCCTTTCTTGCATCCCAAAGGACAAAGTCAGTGTAGGCACAGGCATGATTGTCAGCCTACGGATGACAGCCGCCTCTTTAGGATTGGCTACTATCCACCTTTTTACGTCCCGTATTCAACGAATCGAAACACCGATTCTTGGAACCCAAGGCGCTATAATGAAAAGTTTTTCAAGTGTCCATCTGGCTCTCGCCCTATTGTGTGCCATCACCTTCGCAGTTACATTTCTATTGCATCATTTAAGGTTTAAACAATGGAAGCAATCATTCTAGCAGGGGGATTTGGGACAAGGTTGCGGTCCGTTTGCTCAGATCGTCCAAAGCCGATGGCTGATATTCGGGGGAAACCATTCCTTGACTACCTTTTAGCGTATTGGAAAGGTCAAGGTGTTATCCATTTCATCCTTTCTGTTGGGTATCTGCACCCCGCGATCATCCATTATTTTGGAAAGGATTTTCAGGGGATTCCGATAGATTATGCCATTGAAAATGAGCCTCTTGGAACAGGGGGCGGACTTCTCCAATCTCTTCCCTATTTACGTCATCCTGATGCCCCCTTTCTGGTATTAAATGGAGATACCTTTTTCGATGTTCCCCTGGCCACCTTTTTTCCCAAAGGCGAAGTGACTATGGCTCTTTATCAAATCGAACAAAATACCCGCTACGGTGGAGTCTCTGTAGGGGAAGATGGGCTCATTGAGAATTTCAATGTAAACTCCAAACTCATCAACGGGGGGTGTTATTTATTCCACAAAAAAGCGCTTGCCGGGTTTTCGCAAAAAGGACCTGTCTCTTTAGAAAGAGAAATCCTCCCCTTTCTCAGCTGCTATGGACAACTGTTTGATGGCTTTTTTCTGGATATCGGGATTCCTGAAGACTATGCTCGTCTCTTTGCGAAAGAATCGGATGTTTGATTGGCCACCAAATGTTGAACTGCGGATCATCCCATCGATAGGAGAACTGCTTTTGGGGGGCATAATAGGTGCTTTGCTTGTAGTGGAAAATAGCCTCATCCGTAAGAACGACATGGCCATTTCCGTGTTTCGGCGGGACGAGTACTTGTTGGCCGTTTTCACGCGAGAGGGTAAAGGCTTGCCACTGGCCGAAATTCGGAGATTCCCTGTCGCAATTTACGACAGCGAGATACATCGCCCCTGCAAGACAAGAAACGAGCTTCCAAGTGTCGCCATCTCCGTGGAGTCCCCGCAGAACATGCTTCGAGGAGACGGAAATATCATCCTGGACGAAATGAATGTCGATGCCGTTCTTGCTATATAGCTCTTCGTTATATGTTTCCAGATACATACCGCGAAAATCGCGAAAGGGATCCATCCTGATAAGGAGTACTCCATCTAATTTCGTTTTTTCTACTTTCACTTCGGTCTCCAAATGATTACAGAAGAACTATCGAGAAAGAAACTGCCGAAGGGGGCTCGCCATTTTTTTAGAATTTCAATTTTCCCCTCTTTTTCAAGCTGCTCTAATCTGGGCCAATACCCCTCCAAATACTTCCGCTTTCTGCAAAATTTTGCCGCCAGGTGATCCATGAGAGAGCTCTCATCATACCACTCGAGGATAGAGTCCACATGCACAAAAAGAGCAGGTTTTTGCTCCAAAATAAATTGTAAAAAGGGTTCGAAGTGAGTTCCGAGCTGCTCGAGAGCTCCCATGGCGAGAATAACGCTACCAGGCTTCAGGCGAAAACTTCGATCCGGTTCCAGCATGTTAAAGATATGGCCCGTCATGTTGTAGCCGTGTTGTTCTCGTAAAAGTCTTAGGATCTCTTTAGGCCCAGAAACCCAATCTAACCCATGCAATTCTTTTTCCGGATACAGCGATGCAATTTCAGCCAGATTAAACCCCGTGCCACAGCCAAATTCGTAGATGGTTGTAATCAACGGATCGCTTAAGTATTCTCGGAAGAGCCATCGGCGGAAAATTGCATACAGGGTTCGCTCGAAATGGGGATCTACCGGCTTAATATACTTCCCCTGAAAACGGAGGGGCCGATCGCGTCTTAAAAAGATGGGAGTGAGAGTCGAAAGACTATAACCGCTATCGATGAATTCCTTCAGGTTATCATCCCAATCTTTTTGCCAACGGGCCCGGCCCTCATTTCCTGCCTTCGTCAGATCTGGAGATTCTATTTTTTTGAGAATATCGAGGAGAATAGAGTCTCTCTCTTTTTCAGGGAGGACTCGATATTCCGAATTGAAATTTTCAATGAGCACGCGACAATCGGGGAACAGCTCAGAAACTGTGATCCCAAGGAGCGAGGCGAAGCCATCTACAGACAGACTTTTACTTTTCATTGTAATAATCGCCGAATTCTACGAGCAGAGTTGATTTTCCGTCTGGCCGCGTGAGCGCTTTTTCATATGCCGGAAAAATCTGCTCCGGCTCATCGAGTCGCACGACATCGACATTTTTCAGTAGGAGTCTTACTCCTTCTGTGAAGTCCCCACTATGTTGAAAGCCGGGAAAAAGGGGCCGTTCAGAGCCGATAGCCGTTTTAATGATCACTTTCGGCCACACCGCTCCCCTTGTGATGAAAGGGATCTTATCGAGATGATTTACGAGTTGATTCATAGCAAGAAGAAGAAAATTAAACCGCGGATAAATGGTCACCGGCACAAATTCTGCCAGAGCAAGCCCTATGGACATCCCCATTTGGGTATCCTCAAATACCGGCAGCTCAATCCTTTTTTCCAAGGGCACATTTTCCAGCGTCTTATAAATACTATTGCCCGGATAGGCAACGCTTTGCCCGAGAAAAAGGGTACGTGGATCTTTGGCCAGATACTCCATCGCCCTTGTCAGTTCTTTTTTATACATATCTAACCAAATGTGACCCACTTGCCGCTGCCGTAGTGGGGATATTTTTCTTTTTTATGGCGATAGGCCAATATTTTGCTTTCCGACACTTCTTCACCCCACGCTTTTTGAGTGGGCGTGTAGGTTGAGATCCCGTTGTCTTCAATAATGAAGGTGATCGGCAGGTCATTTTTCTCCGCATATTTTACACTTTCGTGGAAAATCCCCCCTTCAGCAGCCATGTC
>CAYZHU010000181.1:0-3341 GCA_964477585.1 uncultured bacterium | reverse complement strand
TTTACATAATTATCTCTATGTCTCCCTAACAAGAATCCTTTTGACTTATCAAAGGAACAGAGGGTACTAAAGAAAAAATAACGAGCAGCTGATTCTGTCCGGAACAATAAGTCGTAGTCAGAACATTCATCAGCATTCTTAATGGTCACCTGTTGAAGCTCCCAAACATCTTTTATTTCGTTTACCTTGCTAGCCATAAATTCCTTATTTTTAGAGAAGCAGTTTAAGGCGATGGGAAGAGGGATGTCAATGACCTTTCTGGCTTTTAAAGATTCTATGTTGTAAAATAACTTCTCAGAAGGTACACTTTTTTTTGAAATTCGAACGACCCTTGTAAGAGGTACGCCATATGAAGGAATTTGTAGAGTATATAGTAAAGAACCTAGTTGACCACCCCGATCAAGTGCGCATCAATGAAATCGGCGGCACTCATACCCTGATTATCGAATTAGGCGTTGAAAAATCCGATATCGGCAAGATCATCGGCAAAAAAGGGAAAACGATCAATGCGATCCGGACTCTCCTCATGTCGGTTGCAAGCCGAAACGGCATTCGAGTCAATCTCGAAATCATCGAAGAGCCGAAATAACTGCTTAAGAATTTAGAAGCGGAAGGTAGGGGGAGATCATCGCTTTACGCGAATTGATCGACCCCGCCTTGTATCGCAAGACGGCAATCGGCAGGCTCCCTTTCTTCCGTTTTTGCGGGATATCAAGGAAGCATTCTTTGAATGCTACCGCTAATTCTTCCCCATTGCTTCCGAGAAATTCCACTTCAAATTGATTGTTCTTGATCGCAGGAGATGACTGGAATGAGGCCAAGAACCTCTTGAGATGTTCTAAAGCCGTCTCCTTTCCTGGCACCCAGATCCACATCTCATCTTTGTGGGAATATTTCCCTTGGGTTCCCTGATAGACGCTTTCGGCGCTTACAACAGTGCTTACCATTTGGATATGGAGATCGATCTCTTCTTTTTTCGCGTAGATCTCTCGCGCGCTATCAAGCCAAATTTTCCGAATCTTATCGACATGCATCTCAAAAAGATCGAGATTTTTCACAAATAACTTTGTTTGGCCCACTCGGCAACATCCATTCTGTTCTTTCGTATCGGCAAAAAGATTTGACTTTTTCCCCTTCGCGCAAAGGAGGATGTTCTTTTCCATCTCTTTTTCCCGGAATGCATACACCTTCCGATAAAGAGAGTACATATCTTCATTCTGCAAAATCCTTTGCGCCGCTTTCCTTAAATAGTTCTTATCGCGCGGAAGGTCATCCAGCGAGACAATTTCCACCTCTTTTTTCAAAACGATCGATTTCATCCGGTTCAATAGAGAGATGACGCAATCGATGTCGATGGAAGAAACTTTCGTAAGCAAATCGGTATCATCGAGGATTCCATAGAGGAAATGGAGATATTCGAGAAATTCCCGGTTTGGATGGACATAAAACTGAGAATTGATAGATCTCTTTTTTAATAATCTTGCCAAGACCCGCGACGCTGCAGGGGATTTATCTCGGCTCAACTGTTTGATTTGCTCTTGGATGCTCCCCTTTTTTTGCCCTCCCGAGCTATTCCGGTCATTGATCTGGAACGCCGCTCTGGCTACAAGCGTATTGCTCGATTGGGAATCGGCGATGATCGCCATCGGCGGCGTCATCGTTTCAATCGTCGATTTGTGGTGGTCGATGATGCTGATCACTTGAAGATAGGAAGGGATCGTCATCTCCTCCCGATTGCAAAAATCTCGTAGAGAAACAGTCCCAAGGACCTGTTTCCGCAGCTCGCTCGCTTGGATGACTCCAATTGGATACATCTTTCCCCGGTCGGGATAGGTGACGGTTAAATACGAATGGGATCCCATCTTATTTCGGATTTCTTCCACATCGGCTGTCGAAGTCACATAGGTGGGATGATGGCCAAATACTTCCGATTTTGTTCTGAGAGCTATATCGAATTTCTCAATCCTCTCGCGGATCTGAAAAATCTCTTCATGGAGCGATCGGACTGTTTTCTCCAAAAAGAGAAAAATTTGGGGCCGCTCTTCGATCAACTTCCCATCCCGCTCAAATAAGTTTTTCATCGATTCGGTTACTTTTTTCAAGTTATCGAACGAGCCCTTGCCCAATCTGCCTAATTGGATCCCCATCTCCTCGAACGTGCATTCAAGCCCTCCGCGGATTCCCAAAATCAGACGGATGAAATCTTCGACCAGCTTTTTCTGCCTTGCTGTAAACTCTTTTGCCGGCTCGCAATCTTTGAGTTTCAATTGGTAGAGATGTTCCAAACAGGGTTCAATATCTTTGTAATGGAGAGTTTTCTTTGCGAAAAGCGAAATCAAATTCAAGTGGAGGCTATTTTCAAACCAGCGAAGACAGCTCGAAAGGAGGATGATCACTTGCCGCACCCCTTCCACATCGAAGCTGCGCCAATCGCCCAGATAAAACCCAGCGTCATCGATAATCACTACCGCATATTGATCCCGTTCATGGTCGATCGCGCCGATCGAGTCGGCAAGTGTTTTTCTCAGCAGTCCCCTTTGGGACATCAAATCGTTGCTCGTCAAGCCGAGAGCGGACCTCGTCTTTGCCAAATGGGTGAAGACCGCCGGCCCGAAAACATCTCGGAATACCCAATCGATCTCAATTTGCGAGGGAGGCGGCCCTCCGGGTAAATTCCAAATGTGGAGTCCGTCTCCTACTCTTGCGGCAAAAGAATCGATCCATCCCCAGAAAGAGGCGATCGTTGTGTCAAGGTCGGGCGATTTATGGGCTGTGACAAAATGGGTCCCTTCATAGACCTTCCCCATCCCGATCGGGAAAAGGGCTTGGTAATCGTTCCGGTCAATCCATTTCCCAGCAATTTTAGCTCGGATCCGGTAATTTTCTTCGAAACTCAGGCCTGAGTATTGATTGAGCCAGATTTCAAAACTTGTGAAGGAGTAGTGGTGAAGGATCTTTTCCCTATCGATCCGCTCCACAAAATCGAGAACCTCGGGCAGCAAAAAGGCGGGTTCTTTTTCCGCCTCGATCAGCTCGAGAAGAGTCTGATTGACCCGTTCGCTTCTCTTCCGGTCAACCAGCGCCTTAAAATCTTTTCGTAAAAACTTTTTGAAAACAGCGCCGCTCTTAGAGAAGGACCGCGCCTTGACCGAACATTCCCCCAAGAGGGGGCCTTTCTTATTTACCACTTTCTCCTGACATCCCTTGCCCGTGCCCTTGCCCTCGCCCGATCACAAGAATCGGATTGAGCAGGACTCGAACCTGCGACCGCCCGCTACGACTTCCCCAAAAATGATGCATTTTTGGGGACCCCCGAAGATTTTAACGCTTCGGATTGAGCA
>CAYZHU010000180.1:0-3347 GCA_964477585.1 uncultured bacterium | reverse complement strand
AAGAAAAGCGAAGTGCTCACCGACCTTCCCGAAAAAATCGAAGAAATCGCCTATTGCGATCTATCGGAAGACCAGAAGAAACTCTACCGCGAAGTCGCTGAGCAGATGAAACTGACCGTCTATCAAGAACTCAGAGATAAAGCGAAACCGATCCCTTACATCCACGTCTTTTCAGCCCTCTCGACGATGAAACAGATCTGCAACCATCCTTGCTTGATCACCGGCGATATCAAGAATTATCAATCGCATGCTTCGGGCAAATGGGACCTCTTCATGGAGCTCCTCCACGAGGCGTTGGGCAGCAATCAGAAAGTAGTTGTCTTTTCCCAATATCTCGACATGCTCGCCATCATTGAATTGTATCTGAAGAAAAAGGGGATTGGGTATGCCTCGATCAAAGGGTCTACCCGCGATAGGAGCGAGCAGCTTCGCCGTTTCCGGGAAGATCCGAAGTGCGAAGTGTTCGTCGCCTCGCTTCTCGCGGCCGGCGTCGGGATCGACCTCACGGTTGCCTCGATCGTGATCCATTACGATCGATGGTGGAATCCCGCTAAAGAGAACCAAGCGACTGACCGGGTCCACCGGATTGGCCAAAACAGAGGCGTCCAAGTCTTCAAACTCGTCACGAAGAACACGATCGAGGAGCACATCCACGATATGATCGAGCGTAAGAAGGGACTTCTCGAAGATGTGATTGGGCAAGAAGACCAGATCACCTATTTAAGCCGCGATGAGCTCCTTCAAGTCTTCGAACTGATGTTCAAAGAAGCAGAGCAGTGAATCATTGTTCGCAATTTACCTATAAGGCTCATTGTTATAACCAAGTTACACGATAACGCCGCCAAAGGCGGCTAAGGATAACGCTCTCGAAACGAGAGCTAATGATAGGAACGATACAGAGCTCCGCTCCGTACCTCGGCAAAGGGCGCGCCCTTTGCAATCCCAATTTTTAAGGTGGGTTTGGGCAAAGCCCAACGTTCCTATCGTTAGCCCGCCTTTGCGGGCGTTATCGTTAGCCACGCTTCGTGGCGTGATCGTTCCCTTGGTTTGAATAAAATAACTTGTGAGGTTCCAATTGGTTCCAAACGTTCCGCGGTTTTCAGACTTATTTTTTTCATCTGAGAAACCTATAGCGAACAGTGAATCATTGTTCGAGGGTGTTTAGAATGTCGGCGGCGGTTTTTTTCCCTGCGAGGGCGTCGGCGAGACTCGGATTTTCTACTAGAAGTCTTTTGCATTCGACTAATTTTTGCATAGTCACTTGACATTCGATTTGCCGGCCTTGAGCGGCTTTTGCAATAGGGATCATTTTCCTCATGTACAGAGCTGCAGGAAAAACGCAGTGGACGAGATAAAGAGCAAATAGAGGGATGAGAACGAGGGCATAAGGGGTGGGGGCGATCAAAGCTATGGCTGTAACAGCGAGAAGGACAAGGCCTGCCGCTAGGGCGGTCATTTTGGCTACAGCCTTCCACCTTTCTTTCTTTGCCGACTCTCCCGCATCCCACGTCTCGAGAATCGCTTGATCAATATGGGTTTTAACTTGTTGGACTGGGGTCATGCTTCAAAAAACTCAGAAGCATTTGGAAGTTGCGCGAGATCAAAACGGCCGTTCATTTCTTCTAGGAACTGAGGCTCATCGCGCAACCTCTTTTGAAGCGCTTGCAAGTCTCCTATCGTCGTCTGGCATTGGGCTTGGTTTTCTGTGTGCTCGCGCCAAAAGGCAATCTCTTTCTTGAATGTGTTATAGAGATAGCCGAGCGCAAAGGTGCTATAAAGAGCTGTAAGAGTAAGGCCAAGAGGAGCAAGCGGCGTGACGGCAAGATAGGTAAGGCCGGCAATGGAGAAGAGAATCACGGCTGCGATCGCCACTCGGGCGATCAAGGAGAGCCATTTCTCTTGTGAAAGCCGAGATGTGGTCTCTTTCTCAAATCCGATCTGCCGATCTAGATAACCTTCCCATACGGCGAAAGGCTGATTAAAAGATTTAATTGGATTTGCTGCCATGTAAATAACCTTTTTAATACTCGATCCTAGTATAAAGAATTAGTTAATTTGTCGGTATGATTAAATTAGATATTCATCGATTGGATCATGAAATTTATTAGAGGTTCATAATCACCCTGATCTGCTGATTTGAGGCTCTGAATATAAAGAGTTCGGGCATTGCTATTGGTTTCCAATGACGGCCAAATGGGGTGAGAATGATTGAAAGCTTTCATGTATATATCTGCGACTAATCGTGAAAATCGGCCATTTCCATTTTCAAATGGATGAATAGAGACCAATTTATGATGAATTTTAGCAGCCTTGAACAGGAGAGTATTTGGTGTAGCGCTCCAATCTCGAACTTCGTAACATAATAGTGACAATTGATAAGGGATTAATTGAGGCTTAATTCCAAGGTTAGTGATTGATTTACGATATTCTCCTGCCCAAGCCCATACTTTATTGAACATTGTCCAATGGATTCTCTTTAGATGTTTGGGAGTGAACCAAAAAATGGGGTTTTTCACCGGCTTTTGGAGATACTTCTTTTGTGCTTGATAGATATTTTCAGCCTCTGCTCTGTTGAGATCGGAGAGGAATTGTACCCAAGAAATTTTCAAGCCGCTGTAATCTGATAAAGGGGTAGCTCCTTCAGGAAATTCAATCTTCATCATCTTCCCAAAGTTTATTGGATTTTAGGAGCTTATCGATTTCTTCTTGAAGCATTTCGTCAAAAAACCGGGAATCTGGCTCTTGTTTTTCTAAACTCATCGTCCCTTTCAAATAGCGGATCGATTTTTCTGCTCTTTTGCGAGCTTGAATACGAAGCAAAACATCTATAGGCTGTCTTAGAATAGGAACAAAAATAAGATCACAATTCAGGGCGTTTAAGACTTTTTGAAGAGTAGTCAGATTGGGCTGCTTTTTAGATCGCTCTAGATTAGAGACAGTCGATTGGGGAATTTTAGCCCTCTTAGCGAGAATTTTTTGAGACATCTTCAACTGTTTCCTGATAAGGGCGATGAGTTCGCCTATGGAAAGGCCTCGCAATAAGTGGCGCAGTTCCTTTCCGTTTTTAGAAATCTCCTCAAGGAGCAGTTTTCCAGCTGTCTTCATATTTCTTCTTATAGCTTAAAAACTATAAAAAAGTCAATATTATATAGCTTTTTAACTATAAAGATAGGGCTTGTATTTGGAAAGGGGATCGAATATACTCTCGGGGGAAAAAATTTAAAGACATGCTCCCAAAAATTGCTTTAGTTGGTCGGCCCAATGTTGGGAAATAGGCTCTTTTCAATCGTAATTGCAAGAAGAGGATCTCCATTGTCGTTGAACAAGTGGGGATCACGCGCGACCGG
>CAYZHU010000179.1:0-3352 GCA_964477585.1 uncultured bacterium | reverse complement strand
AGGACGGGAACTTCCCTTTTCAATTCCGAAGAGACAGACTGGATCATTTGACTATAGTAGGCGCGCTGCTGGCGGAACCAATGTTGGAGATTTTCTTTCGACTCATGAAGAAGGGCTCCGAAGATGTATTGGCCAATGGCGTTGGCGCACAGATTTGCCGTATATTCTGCAACAGCGCGTTGGTGGAAATCAAAATTGTCGGTGAGAAGAGCGCCGATCCTTAAACCGCACCCATTCCATACTTTCGAAGCGCTTTCCAAACTGATGCGCCTCCCTGCAATTCCACTCACTTCGGAGATTCCCCAAATGCTGCTCATCGGCTTGCCTACGTAGGACAATTCCCGATAGGCTTCGTCGCTGATGAGCCAAAGGTTATGTTTGACAGCGAGGCGGGCAAGGGAGTTGATCGTCTTTTGGTCGAGGAATTGACCGCTAGGATTATCATAAGGGATGATCAGGAGAGCGCTTGGGTTTTCCTCTTCGATTTTTTTCTCGATGAGGGAAATTTTAGGGAGTTGGAATTTTCCATTTTCATCGAGATGGCGGATGAGGGTAGTCATGGGACGACCGATCCGCTCTGCCAGGGAAGAGTAGTTGGAATAGGTAGGATCGATTGCGAGGAGAGGTTTTTGATTCGATCCGGCAGGGCCGCATACGCCAAGAAGGGCCAGTTCCATCGCAGAACTTGCCCCATCTGTCACTTGAGAGTAGATCCCCTCGGTTGAAAAGCCGCTCGCTTCGATCAAATGGAGAAAGGTTTGGTTTGTTTCTGAAAGCCCAACTGTGGAAGTATATTTGACTACCCCATCTTTGAAGGGGCTATTGGGGCCGTCGAGGGCAAACATCCTTTTTTTCATAGCGGGATGGAGCGGAAGCGAAACATTGCCGATCGCGGTATTGATCGCAGCAACCGAATCGGTCCGCTTCATGAATTCGATCTGGGCTAAACGAATAGGGGAGGGGACTCGCGATTGGAAATGAGGAGAAAGAGATGGCCTCATCTCAATCCAATTTTCAAATATTTGCAGGCGATTGGGTGGTTGAAGACTTTGAAGAGGAGTTTTGAGATGGGGTCGGGGGTGTAGCGCTTTTTATGATGGTCGAGATGGGCGTAGCGGAGCCCGATGAACTCGATCCCGAGGAGTTTCTGCGCTATTTCCAAATGGCCGATATTATCATCGATCATGACGATCTTTTTGGGGGAATGGATTTCGATATAGGAGTTGAGTACATCTCCTTTTGAGGTGTCTCCGCAGTAGAAGACTCCTTCGGAATAATCAGCTGGGTGGAGAAGGGAATATTTCTGGTCGATATTGGGGAAATGGATATTGAGCGATAGGAGTTGGTTCTTTGTGACGGAGCTAAAGTCGACTGATCGGGCGGTGATAGCAAAGTGGGGGAAATTCCCTTTTTGCACTTTGTGAAAGACCTGAGAGGTCAGAGCTTCTTCTACTAGCTTGATTTCGCTTACCGATTGGACAGCTCTCCAGACGTGGCTGGCACGGTTGAACGCTTCCTTTTCAGGAACTCCTTCCGATACGAAGTATTTGGTGAGAAAGCGCTCCCAGTGTTCGCTTCCAAAATCATGGATGGGCATCAAAAGGGTATTATCGATATCGAAAAAAACATGGGTCTTTTCATCGAGATATCCCAAAAGTTCTTCGATGTGTTGGATTTCGATAATTTCTTTTTTCATCTCACCTCAATTCGTAGGTAAAACCATCCTCGATCCAGTGGACAGGAGTGGAGATTTTTTGTTCTTGGAGGAGTTTTTTGGTATATTCTGATAGCTTGCGGAGGTCTTCATCGGAGTGCTGGGGATCGTGATGGGTCACCAGCCATTCCTTGGGACGGGTTCTCTCAATGAAGGCGACTGCATTCCGGGCGCTTGAATGGCCCCAGCCCACTTTATGGAGATACTCATCGGGAGTGTATTGGGCCTCATGGACTAAAAGATCGCATCCTTTCATGAAATGGATCAAACTTTCATAAGGCTCAAATTGTTTTTCCTCTATCTCTGAAAGATGTCCATGGTAGCCGAAGAGCATCTCATTGTCTGTGATATAGCCGATTGTTTGATGAGGGGTTTTGATTTTGAAGCAGTGGGTGAGACCTGGATGCTGCGTGGTGTGGAAATCGATGGTGATCTTGTCGAGATGGATGGGTGTTTTTTGCTGGGTCGTCCGGAAATCGAGCTGCGCCTGCACTTGATCCAATCGAATGGGAAAGAACTCTGTTGCTAAGAGTTGGTTGAAGAGTTCGCGGCAAGATCTTCCAGCACCGGCAGGAGACCAGATTGTGATCTGCGTCCCTGGCCTGCAAATCGGCTCGAAATAGGGAAAACCGATGAGGTGGTCCCAATGCATATGGCTGAGAAAGAGTTCAATTCGGAAAGGATGGTCATTGACCATGGTGAAGCCTAGCGGGCGGATCCCTGTCCCTGCATCGAGGATGAGAATCATTTCGCCATACTTGACTTCTAAACAGCAGGTGTTGCCGCCGAAATGTTTATAATTCGCTCCGCTGACTGAACAAGATCCTCTTGTCCCCCAAAATTTAAGATAATTCTTCATCTTCTCCTCCTTCCCCTTCTTCAAAAGGGGTCGACATGGAGGAGAGGACGCGGCGCGGTCTAGCCCCTTCTTGAGGTCCTATTACGCCATTGGCTTCCAGTTCATCCATCAGGCTGGCCGCTCGGGCATACCCAATTTTCAGTTTTCTTTGTAGGAACGTCGTCGAGGCGCTTTTGCATCCCAGAACGATATTGAGCGCCTGATCGTAAAGGGCATCTTTCCCTTTTTGATCATCATCCGAATCGGCCTGCAGTTCAAAACTCCGGAATGAATCAAAGGAGGGGATCAAATAATTGGGAGGGCTCTGCGAACAAAGGGTTTGGATCACATTGTTGATATCGTCATCGCTGATATAGGCCCCTTGTGCGCGGACAAGAGTGGAAGATCCTGGGGGAAGGAAAAGGAGATCGCCATTGCCGAGTAAACTTTCGGCTCCCACCTCATCGAGAATGATTTGGGAATTGATCCGGCTCGCCACTTTGAAGGAGATCCGGGTGGGGATGTTGGCTTTAATGATCCCTGTGATCACTTCGCGCGAGGGGCGCTGGGTGGCTAAGATCAGGTGGATCCCCACAGCGCGGGCCATCTGGGCAATCCGGGCGATCGGCGTTTCGATATCGGCGCTCGAGACCATCATCAGATCGGCAAATTCATCGACGATTGCGACGACATGGGGCATATGTTCGGGGATCGGCATAGTCAGCTGGGATTCGAACTCTTTGTTGATCTTCCTATTATTAAAAGCGGTGATATTTCGCAATCCCAACTGTTTTAAAATT
>CAYZHU010000178.1:0-3366 GCA_964477585.1 uncultured bacterium | reverse complement strand
AGCGGCCTCATTCCTCTTTTTGTTTTTCTCTATCTTCTCATGGGCTTTTGGGTATTGATCCAGCACTTTTCCGATCTCCCGAGCATCTTTCATCAAATTTTCTACGGAGCTTTTACTGCGCAAGCAGCCAAAGGGGCCTTTGTGGGGAGCACGGTGGGGCTTTCGATTTCGATGGGCCTATCGCGCGGCGCCTATTCAGGGGACATCGGCGTTGGCTATACTTCGGTGATCCACGCGGAGAGCAGCACCAAGCAGACCCAGCGGCAATCGGCGCTCACGATCATGGGGATCTTTCTCGACACCTTCGTGATCTGCACCATGAGCATTCTGATCGTTCTTGCGACTGAACATTGGCATAGCGGCATCGACGTCGCGCTCATGGTCCAAGAAGCGTTAGGGCTCTATTTTCCCTACATGCATTTTTTCATGCCCTTATTTATCTTCCTTCTTGGTTATACGACTATCCTTGCCTATTTTGTGGTCGGCGTCAAATGTGCAAAATTCGTATCGCGCAAGTGGGGGCCCATTCTCTACTACGCTTACGCCTGCATCGTGCTTCCTCTCTTCGCCTTTGTCGAAGCGGCGAATGCCTTTGTCATCATGTCGCTTTGCGGGGCGTTCCTCCTAATTCTAAACATCACTGGCATGTTTCTCCTCCGCAAAGAAGTCCGTTTCGGCCTCGACCACTTTGAGGAATAAAGAGCTTATTTAAAGGTCTTTAGCTATTTGTTGTGCTTCAAAAAAAGTTTCTTGGTAAATCGTTTTTAAAAGCTCGGTTTTAGAATCATGAACTTCGTACTTACAAATTCCTCGTCTAGCAACAAGAAGACATATTTTTTCTGGCTCTACAGATGACTTGTCAGAATTATTTATGACAATTACAATTTCGACGTTTTCTGGTTTGAACGGATAATTATTTAAATATGGGCGAATTCGTTCGTCACTATTGATCGCTAAAACGAATGTTTCAACTGCATTGACCAATAACTTTCTCCCTTCTTCGATCTCAAGAGGCTTATTGTACGCGAAAGCAAGCGCCAGCATTTTCACTTGATCCATCATCTGGCCGCCAGTACCACAAGGCTGCAGTCCTGTTTTTACCATGAGTTCAGTCGCGACTCTTCTTCTTAATTCATTGACTACTTTTTGTTTTTCACTTGGAACATAACTAGGGCGGGTAAAATCAGAACACCCAACTAGAATAAATAGAAAAAAATACGCTAAATATTTATTCATATTCTCCATGGACTTCGGAAATCATGATCAATCCCTTTAGCATCAGGATGAGGATCTAACAAGATGAGCTCTTTACGATTCTCTAAGGCTCTCTCGACAGCGCTCATTGTTCCCAATTCATTTGTGTCAAAAGCTCCAGCAAATAATAACTCCCCGAAAGGCACAATATCCTTTTTGCTTGCATAATCGAAAGACATGGGCGCCCCTTTAAGTAAAGGAGGAAAGACTAATATGGAATTTGAATTTCATTCAAATATTTTTTTGCATTTGACCCAAACATCAGGCTCATTTAAAATTATTGGGCTCATTGAAAGAGCAGATTTAACCGATTGGAATTTTAGGAGAATGCCATGTTTGCTAATAAACTAGTCGCTGTCATGAATGAAAAAATTGAGCCAGGCGTCATCATGAATGCGTTAGCCCATATGTGCATCGGCTTTGGATCCGATATTGGAAAAGATCCCTTGCATTTGACCCAGTACATAGATGCTGATGGAGGAAGCCATCCCAATATATCAGAAATGCCTTTCATGATTCTGGAAGCGAACTCGAATAAACTCAGAGCGCTTAGAGCAGCAGCTCTTCAAGCTGGGATTCGTTGCGTAGACTTTACGAATACAATGACAATAGGAACTTACGTAGAACAAATAGAAAAAACGAAACAGACCAAAGAGGCCGATCTTATCTACTACGGAGTGGTCCTGTTTGGCGATTGGGAAAAAGTATCTGAATTGACCCGAAAGTTCTCCTTGTGGAAGTAAATTTTTCACTCATTTTTTAGTTGAATGATGATCAAATCGATTGGTTCGGAAGAGGCGTTTAAGCTTCTGTGGAGCTCATTCTCTGGATCTGGACTGCGAATAACTGCAACTCCTGTCGGGAATTGAACATCTGTGAATGACCCGTCTGCCTCGATGCGTGTAATTGTCCCTCCTTTTAAGGCAATTACTACCTGAGAATAGGCATCTCGGTGAAATCCAATCTCTTCGTTCGGCTCTACCTTGACTCGAGCTACGCAAATTTGATCATTTTCAAATTGAGGCACGTATTCTAAACCGTGGATTTTAGAAATTAAGAAACAAGCTAAAAAAATATTCTTCATTATAACCCTATTTAATACTTACATAGACCCATGCAGATATTCCTGAATGGAGCTTGACCTTTACTCTTTTATAATCGGCTACTTCATAGGCATCTGCCTGTCTCAATTCTTCCGATGTTACCTTGAAAACCATGCCAGGAACGGAGTCTAGAGAATCTCCTGAAAATTTGATGATGGAATGCACATCTTCTCCGCTCTTTGCAATTACATCAGGATCTGTAATTTTTAATTTTTCCATCCGATAGAGCGGAAGTCTGTCTTCATTTCCCACTAATTTTCGCCCAAATGTAGCAATTTGGACTTTCTCATACCGCAACGTTCCATAAGAAAATAAATTTTCCATCCTATTTCACCTTCGTAGTCTAAATAGTTGCTAAGTTCGCCTTCTCTTTTTGCGATTTGAGGATTTGCTGAGTGTAGCATTTGTAGCAGGCAGGAAGATATTTCTCTTCAGCGCCGAGTTCTACGGTTGGCCCTTCCTTCACAGCGCGGCCATTTACAAACTTGAGATTCATGATCGATTTCCGATTGCAAAAATGACATGTCGCTTTCACCTCTTCGATCGAATCGGCAAGCTCCATCAGCCTCGCCGATCCTTCAAAAAGATGGGACTTAAAATCGGTCCGAAGCCCATAGCAAAGAATCGGGATATCCCACTCAAAAGAGATTTGCCGGAGCCCCTCAATCACTTTGGCAGAAAGAAATTGCACTTCATCGACGAGAATGCAGC
Organism: uncultured bacterium; assembly: GCA_964477585.1. Lineage (GTDB taxonomy): Bacteria > Chlamydiota > Chlamydiia > Chlamydiales > SM23-39 > CAYZHU01. The sequence goes on along the minus strand of CAYZHU010000178.1, from coordinate 298 downwards.
TGATCCCATGATAATCGATTCCTTGTAAAGAACTCTCATCGACAATTAAGAGATCGGCCTGCATCTCAAGACCTGCGCGCGATTTGATCTGCCTCTTTCCAAAACGGGTATCGAGATCGGGCTTCATCAGCAAGATCTTTTTCCCTTGCTGCCGGTAGTTGTGGGCCACCGCAAGAAGATTGAGCGTCTTTGCGCTTCCCACAGTCCCGTGCCGAAAATACAGTTTTGCCATAAAAAACTCCTATTAAGAGACTGTTAACGGATTTATTTTCGTCGAGGTTTTGGATTATTTTGGCCG
>CAYZHU010000177.1:0-3445 GCA_964477585.1 uncultured bacterium | reverse complement strand
GGCTGGGGAAGCTGCTTCAATTGCCAAAAACTCTATTTAGCAATACGTGTAGGCTATGAAGTCAATTACTTCTGGAATTTTGCACAAGCCATTTATCCTGATTTAGCTCTCACTAATGCTCAGGGAGAATTTGATCTTGGTGGCTTCTCTCCTAGCCCTACAAATAAAGAAAACAGATCGCATCAACTTGGCCTCTCTGGTTTAACCGTAGATGTGAAGTTTGATTACTAGTTCTTAAGATATAGAACTTGCGTACGGGCTCGCCAAAGCATTTTGGCGGGCCCTTTTTCTTTTCACAACTTTTCAGAAAATATTTCTTCTTCAATTCTAGATTAGACCTGGTTATAGGTGTGTTGCTTAACTCAGCTCGTACTTAAAATACTGAAAATTAAACACCGAGCACACCGAGAATCACCGAGGAAGAGTTGTTTTTCTTGATCTCTCGGTGTTAAATAAGCCGTTTTAGTTTGGGTTATACCCAAATACGTAAGGGATAAGGCGACAGCTCTCTTGGAAGCCGAATTTGGCAAATAGAGGGGTTGTCTCTGGAGAGGGCGCTAGTATGGCAACTGAGATAGTGCAGCCTTGCTGAGCAGCTTCATTCATACAGGACTGAAGAAGCTGAGTGGCGACGCCGCAGCGGCGAGCCTCGGGAATGACCCCTAAATTCCAGATGCCGGCAATTTTATCCTTGGCGAGGAAAAGAGAGACAACTCCTACTGGCTTGCCATTCAGATAACCGAGATAATGGCGATACCGCTTCCCTGGCCCAAAATCGCGCATAAGATGGGAAAAACGCTTCATAAAAGGGGGATCGAAATTGAAATTGGGCCCCAGTATCTTTGTCCAAGTCTCCAATTCTTTAAGAGAGGCGATCTCTTTTACTTCAATGCCCTTTTTTGCAGGCAGATCAAACGTCTTTACAGGAGCTGTAATCCCAGAATAAGCGCCGGCTGGATTAAGCCCTTTTGCCTCCAAAAGCTTTCCATCCTTAGGGAGATGAATCGATGGATCGATCCACCAAGTGAAAGTGATAGGCCACTTGAGAAAGAAGAGGATCTGCTTGTCGAGATCGCGGAGCGCGGCGGAAGTTTTCTGGATCACCCCATTGAAAAGAGGGGCTGGAAGATTAGAAAAAAAACCGAAGTAATTTTTATTTTCTGAACACTCTTTCGATTTCTCAGGAGAGACTTCTACCCAATGCTGCAATACTTCGATGAAGTGGTTCCAAACAAGTTCATTAGACATAATCGATTCCCATCGCTTTTTTCACTTCTTGAAGAGTTTGGCTAGCTTTCTCGTTTGCCACTTTCGTCCCTTGGATCAAATAGCTCATTACCTGTTTGGGATCCTTTGCATATTCTTCCCGCTGCTTTCGGATCGGCTCAAGAAATTGAAGCAACACTTCGAGAAGATATTTTTTCACAACCGAATCCCCCAATCCTCCACGCTGATAGTGCGCCTTCATCTCATCGATCTTCGCAGTATCCTTTCCAAACGCATCGAGATAGGTAAATACGGGATTTCCCTCCACTTTGCCTGGGTCTTCCACTCGCAAATGGCCCGGATCGGTATACATCCCTTTCACTTTTTTGGTCACTTCATCGACTGAATCGGAAAGGAAAATCGCATTCCCAAGGCTCTTGCTCATCTTCGCCTTCCCATCGATACCCGGAAGGCGGGCAATAGTCGAGGTAACGACTTGGGGCTCCACGAGGACATCGGTATTGTAAAGACGGTTGAATTTCCGGACCACTTCGACAGTCTGTTCGATCATCGGGATTTGGTCATCCCCAACTGGGACCAAGTCAGCCTTAAACGCAGTGATATCGGCCGCCTGGGAAATGGGGTAGACCATAAAGCCGGCGGGCACCTCTTCCCCATACCCTTTCTGCTGGATCTCCAGTTTTACGGTAGGGTTGTGCTTCAGCCTATTCCAAGTGACGAGATTGAGATAATAGAGGGTTAGCTCTGAGAGGGCAGGGATAAGCGATTGGATAAAGATCGTCGTCTTTTGGGGGTCGATCCCCACAGCGAGATAATCGAGCGCGACCTCGAGAATGTGTTCTCGGATCTTTTTCGGCTCATGGGCATGGTCGGTCAGCGCCTGCACATCGGCAATCATCACGAATTGCTGATGGACATCCTGCAGCTTCACCCGCATAGCGAGAGAGCCTACGTAGTGGCCTAGATGGAGCTTGCCTGTCGGCCGATCTCCTGTAAGGATAATTTTTTTTTGCATAGTCAAGCATATACCCAAGTAAACTTAAAAATTGGTTTCTGACGGCGTCGGTCAGCCACTGCCTTTGAGTCCATCTGCATCGCCAAACTTTTTAAGTTTGGCTGCTTCGATGACGGCAAAGCCTGGCTCAAATTCAGGGCGCCTCCTTGTCATATTCCCAACTTTTAAATTCCCTTGGGTATAGATACTAAGAGAAAAATCGGGAAAATTTCAATGGAAATCGATTTTCCCTTGCATCATAACCTCTATTATGGGATGACGTTTGGTCGAGGTTCAATGGAACAAATAAAGATTGCAGAACTGCCGAAAGAGATCGGCCCCTATTCGATCGTCCAGAGTTTAGGACGAGGCGGCATGGGGGAGGTCTTTCTCGCAAAAGACCCGGCTTGCGGAAGGCAAGTCGCCTTGAAGCGGATCCGCCCTGAACTGAGGGGCAATAAGACGATCCAAAGCCGTTTTTTGCGGGAAGCCCGCGTTGCAAGCGTCTTGAGCCATCCTTCTATTGTCCCGATCCTCGCCATCCAAACAACACCTCCCGACGTCTACTACACAATGCCTTTTGTTGAGGGGGAAACCCTTCGGCAAATCTTAAGATCGGCCCGAGAAGAGGAAAAAGAAGGGGAAGTCCCCAAGAGCATCCCCGCTTTGACCCGGATCTTCCTACAAGTATGCGAAGCAGTCGCCTATACCCATTCGAAAGGGATCATCCACCGCGACCTGAAACCGGAAAATATCATCGTTGGAAAATACGGGGAAGTGATGATCCTCGACTGGGGGATCGCCGACTTCCTCGATCAGCTGGAAAAAGAGAAGCCTTTTCCCGTAAAACGGCTGCCAGGGAAAGAAACCGATCTAACACGGCCGGGAAAAATCACCGGCACTCTTGCCTACATGGCTCCGGAGAGGCTTACCGGCGGCGTCTCCTCCGTCCAGACCGATATCTACGCCCTCGGGGTGATCCTCTATCAGATCCTCACCTTGCAGCTCCCTTTCCAGAGAAAAACGATCGCCGCCTTCCGCAAAGCGGTAGATCGAGAAGAGTTGATCGATCCAATTGAGATGGCCCCTTATCGGGACATCCCCCATCAACTTTCTGCCGTCTGCCATCGGTGTCTTGCGAAATCGGCCTCAGATCGATACAAGAGCGTCGAAGAGCTGATCGGCGGCTTAAAAGGCTATATCGAGGGAAAAGCGGAATGGGTC
>CAYZHU010000176.1:2382-3553 GCA_964477585.1 uncultured bacterium | reverse complement strand
TCCGGCCCTCAAATTTTACAGAATACGTAGGACAGGAAAAAATTAAGGAAAATCAAAAAAGCCTTGCCATTGGGAAAGGCCAAGAGCGAGGCCGATTAACCAGCAAGCGACGATCGAGATGAGGAATGCGCTGGTGATCCGGTAACGATAGAGGAGAAAAAAGAGGAGAAGACCGAAAAGGGCGATCAGATTGGGCAGGGTAAAAAGGGGGCCCAAATGGAACAAAAAGGGCGCAGGGATGAGCACGTTTAAATTTTTCAGCCCTACGCAGATGAGGAATAGGCCGATCCCCGCAATGCTGGACGATTTGATTGTATCGGGAAGATTGAGCAAGATTTTTTGCCTCACTTTGAACAAGGTGAGAAGAAAGAGGAAAAGGCCAACCCAAAATACGATCCCTAATGCTGTTTGCCAGCTTGCACCTTGTTTCAAGATCACCGAATAGACAAGAAAGGGGCCGACGCTTAAGCCCGGGGCAAGTAGAGCAGGAAAATTGGCGTAGAAAGCCAAAAATAGGGTAGCAATCACAATGATCAAAATCGTAGCTGTTAGGGCTGCCCCAAATGGGATTCCCCCTTCGCTTAAGATTTGCGGATAAAGTAGGATCAAATAGGCGGCCGTAAAAAATGTAGAAAGGCCGGCGAGTATTTCCTTAGCCATAGATCTTAGATAACAGCTGATCTGGTTTTCTGCAAACGATGGATCCGTTTTCCTAAAGGCCGATGGTAGAAATCGAGGAGATTATCTCCCGATTTTGTGATGTAAAGGCGGCAGAGCCAATTTTCCCTTTTCAATTGATTTTGTTTTTTCATCTTTTCCAGTGTCCCGATCGCAATCTGGGCGGCCTCAATAGGGCGGATGTGCAATCTTTTCGCCAAAATCCGCACTCCTGCCAGATCCATCTTAGATGTGAAGAAGCGCTCGACGATCACATACAAGGTGATCGCGGTCAATATGAGGAGCGCCGCTCCGATCCATGCAAAGGGAAGTTTGTAGAGGATAAATAGGGCCGCCATGATGCAGATTTTGATAACCGTCCGGAGCATCGTATTGTTCTTCTTGATCGAAGCGAGCTCTCGGCAAATGAGAAAACGGGTTTGATTGTCGTTGAAATTCCAAACTCCAAATTCTTCCCCCTCCCTTTCTTGAGTAAAGGAGCTTTTTCCAATCC
>CAYZHU010000176.1:0-2372 GCA_964477585.1 uncultured bacterium | reverse complement strand
CAATCCGGAATAGGTGTTGGTGAGGGATAAAAAGGGCAGGCGAAGTGATGGAGCAAGATCCTCCGCAACTGCCGAATCGGTAGTTCAATGCGGCATAGGGAGCAATATTCCGTTTGATCTCTGCGTGGGTTTTTAACAAAGCGATCTCTTCTAAGATCCTTTTCTTTGCATCGTCGGGCATCATGGCCGATTGGGAGGGATCGTTCGCGCGGATCTGAACATAATTTGAGCTCCAAGCTCTCAGGAGGGGAAAAATATAAAAGACGATGTTCTTGAATGGATCTAATGTGAGGGCGGATACGGCCCCTATCAACTGATCGCTATGGTCTAGATCGAGCCTGAGGCGGCTTCTAGCAGCTGAAATAGTCATAAAAATAATTCCTTTTATTGGGGGGCTATAGTAATATTTTTGTCTTATACATTGCACCATATTTTTTATAATAATAATTATTATTCAAAATAATTCGATTATTGTTTAAAGTAGAGGGTGAATAAAGGGGAATATAATGGCTTTAGAACTACAAGCTGCTCAACGAGCCGTCGGTTTTCAAAACCTGCAAAATTATGCGCCTGCGATTCAGATTGAACGTAAAAAATTGAATATCATTCAGCGAATTACCGCTTGGGTCTTCTCCTTCTTTTGCAATATTAATTTCAATCGGCAAGCTTCCCGATCGATGAGAGAGCTATTTGAAAAGAGAATCGAAGTCTATAAAGAGAATCCTAAATCGTTTAAAGCGATGACAGTCCTTCAAAAATATCTGAGACGAGGGACATCCAAATTTCAAGAGTCAGGAATCCGGATGGACCGATTGATGGATCCGACGGTTCTCAATATGGAGCTTCATGAAGATCCGCAGAAGTATGTACTTGATGAAAAGATCAAATTGGAATCATTCCGCGTCCTATCGATTCAAAGGCTTGCCCAAGCGATCAAGAAAAAAGTTTCTGAAGCAGAACTGAAATGCGATGAGCTCATCGAGATGGCGCCTAAAATGAGCGCTGAAGAATTGCAGATCGCGATTGACGAATTAAAGGCGCAAGGGGTGAAGGCAAAACTATTAACTCCTTTACAAGAAATTGTCTCTTTTATGGAACTCGATCCGGCTGTATTAGAAGCGGAATTATTCTCTCACTACTTAGGCGCCCTGCAGCGGCAGGAGAAGCTGACCCTTATGAAACTTACCGATAGCGAGCTTTCTAAAGGGGAAGTGAGAGCTTTGGAGATTTTGTCTCAGAGGCTGACCCAATTGGAGAAAGGCAATCTTCGCCCAGTCGATCCTATGGACCTGAAACGGCTATGCCGATTTTTCGATGGCGCTGCTGGAAATTTGGAGCTGAACAAGCGGCTCCTCCAATATGCCGACAAGCACCAGCATTTGACGATTTTTACTCAAGCTATAGAACTGGCTCTAGATATCACCTATAAAATTGCCCAAGGGGAAACTTATTTCTGCGTGATGGGCAAAGTGAAGAAGCTAGGAGAGAAGCTGGCGGCTGCTCAGCCAATTACGGGAGAAGAGCGGCTCAGTTTGAAAGAGGTCAAACAAGTGGAAAGTTTAGCCCGGCTCCATCATAAATTCCAACAGCTTAACAAGATTGGCGTTCCAACAAATGATACTCTAGTGCCTCTAGCGGAAAAGGCCGATCAATTCGTCCGTTCCATTTTGGAAAAAGCAGAACAAGAAAGGCCTCATAAATCTGGCGCCTGCATTTTCTACGATTTTTCCAATGCTGATGAATATCTCAATTGGCCTGGAGGGTTTTTGCGGAAATTCGCCTATAAATATCTGATTCCGTGGCCCCTGGTCCATACTGCGATTGCTATTTCTCTTGAAGGGGAAAACTGGAATTCCCATATTTATCATGGCCACCATGCTTTCTTGAGACGGTCGATCGGCGATTACTCTTTTAAAACATTTGAACTCGATTTTACGAAATTGATCAAGGAACCTGGCAAGAAACTTTTGCTAGCGAAATTAGGGGCAAATTGGGAAAAAGAAGTGGAGAAGATCTTCGGCGAAATTTCCGATAAAATCCACACGAATGATCTCCTTGCGAAGTTTCATAATCCTCCGATCCGCCAAATTCTCGCAGCAGTAAGCATCGGCTACGGCCTTTTCGATAACCATGCGATGGAGCACAGGCCGCTCAACCGGCAGCAAATCTGCTCCTCTTTTGTCTTGAACACTTCTCTGCAAGCATTGGCCAGTTTAGAAGTGCTTCTTACGGAAAGATGCAATGAAGAAGCGGGACCTCCTATCCCAGCTGGATTTAAATTCATCGAAGTTCCGATCTTAAGGAACCGGCTTCTCGATTTCGTCCTCCCTCATCAGTTGCCTAAAATCCTCCCTTTCTCTCGAGAAATAAAT
>CAYZHU010000175.1:0-3571 GCA_964477585.1 uncultured bacterium | reverse complement strand
GGCGCTGCGTAGCGGACGTAGATGTGTCCGGGCGGCGTGACCGCTTCGATTTCTAGTCCCAGCCGCTGCGCCAGACACAAGTACAAGATCGAAACGCCCAAGCAGACGCCCCTTCTGCTGTCGATGACCGAAGGCAAAAAGGTATAGACGTCGATCTCCTTCGCATGCAGCGAATGAGGCGGGAACCGGAATCGCATTTCAGAAAAAACATAATCGTTCATCGCTCTGATCTTTTCGAGCGGAGTGGCATTCTCATTCAGTCTGGCAAAAATTTGGAGCGCCATCAGATCGATGTTCGCTTCATAGCTCCGGATTTTTTGCTTTTCGCTTCCGCCCAGTTCGGCAAGCAGCAAGCCCCTACCGAGATCGATCTCTCCTGGAGGCAATTGCATCAACGCTGTCTCATCCCAGAGGCCAAATCCCTTCAATGATCGATTTTTCAAATGGCTCGAGAGTTTTTCTATGACGACGAGCTGTTCTTCATTCAAAAGAGGCGCGCTTTCATGGCTTGTCCGGTTGACGAATTCGACCAACGGCTGAGGATCCAGTGTCGGCAGTACCATCTCGGGATCCCAATCGGCGCACCCTCCACTCAACAGCTCCCAAGCATGCCTCAAAGCCTGTTTTCCCTCAGGACTTTTCGGATAAAGCTCATAAAAGGCGAAGTGCTGCGACACAGAGGTTGGATCCAATGTGGAATAAAGCGCTGACAGAGAAGCGATTGCAACAGACCAAAGGCGCAAGGGTCCCTCCCTTTTTCGCCATCATAGTGCGGAGGGGGAGGAGAGTCAAGATGTCTAGAAGAATATCTCGAGTTCTGATTTAATTATTTACTTTATTTTGGAGCAAGGGTGGATTTCAATCATAGTGACTATGTCATTTATGGAGATGAGACAGGTGATTTGTCGATGCATTCGCTTTGTAGGGAATATCCCATCTTTGCTCTTGCTCTCTGTGTGTTTTCTAAGCAGGAATACGTAATTGATGTAGTAAGACAAGTCAAGGGGTTCAAGTTTGCATTTTGGGGCCATGACATGGTTGTACTGCATAGTCAAAAAATCAGGAAGCAGATCGAAGAATTTTATTTTCTTCAGAATCGGAATTTACGAGAGCAATTTATGGATCGATTAACTAAATCCATAGAAAGCAGTCCGTTTACATTAGTTGCTACAGGAGTCAATAAAACAGCATTCCAATTGGAGGCGGTGAATTTGTACGATTTTTGTTTACAGCGCTGTTTAGCTGGAATTTATCAATTTCTGGAAGAAAAAGATCAAATGGGGCGGCTTACGTATCTCATTTTGGAATCCAGAATGCCGGAAGAAAATAGAAATTTAAGTCGTTCGTTACATCGAATTTTAGATCAAAATAAACATCTCCAAGAACGGCATCCATTGAAGCTCATATTTGCCGACAAAAGAGTAAATAGCATCGGGCTTCAACTGGCTGATTTAGTGGCCTACCCAATAGGTCGGCATATACTCAATCCGGGTGAAAAAAATTTGGCTTTTGATATTGTGAGGAAGAAATTCTTTCAGTATCCAAACTATCTTAATGCAGGCTTACAAGTATTTCCCGAAATCAGAACTGTTGCTTCTGAAAAACAAAAGACCTCAGATTTCTCTGAGGTCTAGAGTCGGCCGGGAATCCCCCAGCCTCATTAGCTTCAAGCGAACAGCCTGACGCCGATCGGGAATCCCCCAATCCATTTGCTTTTCATCATATATATAAAGTCCATTTTAGAGCAAGCGACTAAGCGTATAGACCAAAGGCGCAAGGGACCCTTCTTTTTTGTCATCATAGTGCAGGAAGATAGGAGAGAGGGTCAAAGGGGCTTCGGGAAATCATTGTCGCACAGGCTGTGCGACAATTAACATTCTAGTCAAATAATCCATTGTGCATAAACTTTTCTTTGGTAGAATGCTTCATCCTTAAAATTGAGGGGGTGAGTGCATGGGAACTTCAATTCAGCCGATTGACGCTTATAAAGAGAGATTCGGTGCGCTGGCGCCTTCTGAGGTTGCGGGGGAGTGGGATTGGGCGGAGCGATTTCAGGAAATGGAAAAAAATCGGAAGGGGCAATTTTATCCGGTGGGAGCTTATGTTGAAGAACGGCATCCTCCTCCGGTTGTCGCAGCTTCCCATCCGTTAGGCGAACGGTTTGTCACCTTGAGACAATGGTTTCGCGAGGCGGGTCCTATTGGTAAGTTGAGCCATTTGATTAGCTGCTGCACAAATTATCACCGCTTCTCTCAAGTAGGCAATCTGCGAAAGATGAATCGGGAGATCAGAAAGGTTGCCGGAGAACTAGTGACGGCGCGCATTTCTTCCCCTCGGGAGCTTAGATATCTTTACGAACGGCTTCTTCGAGAGCAGCAAAGGCTTCTTCTCGCTATTTTTGCATTAGAAGAGGCTGCGGTTGGCGGATTGAACTGCCGGAAGGGGTGTATAGAGCTTTTGGTTCAGCAATCGCTTCAGATGGTGGTCCATTGCGTTTGCTTGCCATTCATCATAGGCCGTTCTCGATTTGGCTGTAGCAATACGTATGCAATGGGGCCGCTGGTGATCCCAATCACTGAGCTGATCCAAGGATATAATGAGATTTCTGGGGCATTAAAACTGCTTCTCGTAAGAAGATTTGCTAGATGTATCGTAAATCTGCCTGGCGAAGGACTGCAAGGCATAAAGATCATGGCGCAGCTGGTTCCCATTGATAATGAGCCATTATTGGATAATGAAAATGGGATGCCTAGATCTTGCAACGCTTCGCTTGCCCCCTGCATCCGCCTTTCTCTATATCATGAAGAAGAACTACTCGCTTTTATGGATCTGACCCGAATGGGAAAAAGAGTGGATAGTGCTATAACCATTGAGCGGCAAGGCGATGAAGCTGGAGATTTGCGTGGAATACTAGGCAAGCTTTTGGCAGAAATCGAGGAGGCTGAAAACATCGAAGAGAGGACTCCTCTTCCTTCAACAAGGTTGACCTTTCCCGAACCTCTTCTCAAGAACCCAGGAGAAATTCTTCCGTTGAGTTCCCTTTCCGTTAGGGTTGAGAATGACGACGCTCGGTTAGAGTAAATAATTCGTATATTACTTATTATAAGTGATTTATAAAATCACAAGTCCGAAAACATGCAAATGTCGATTTTCGGAGCTCATTGTGCAATCCGAGTAGGGCTTTAAAAAAATCGGCCGGTCGGATAATAATACTGCGGAATTTTTACTCCGAGGTTTTATGTCTACTTCCAGCTTGAACTCCATGAGAAATACTCTTGTTGAAGGTGCATGGGCGCCGAATCCACCAGACTTAAAAACCAATGGGACGATTACTCCCTCTCTCAAAATGGTGATAGAGCAAAGTTGTTTAAACGCTGAAATCTGCTCTTTTCAAGAAAATCAGTTGGTAAAATTAGATCCAAAGAAGAGTCGTTATGGCGATAAAGACGATCCTCATACTGAAATCGTAAAAAAGCAAGTTGGTGAAATTGAGAAGTTGAATCTTGGACAAAAAATACTTGTTTTAGAAATTATAACCAAAATTCAAAAGTTAGTGGATGAGAATCGATAT
>CAYZHU010000174.1:2843-3675 GCA_964477585.1 uncultured bacterium | reverse complement strand
CACCCTCGACGGCGACTTTATGAACCAGCTCTACATGGATGCCGAGCAAAAGATCACCCGTGCTGGCCAGCTCGGCAACAACGGCGCCTACTACCTTCTCGCCTGCCTCTACTCCATCCTCGGCCGTCCCCACGAATCCATGGACCTCATCCACAAAGCGCTCCAAGCCCGTTCCCTCCCCCCCATCGAAGACCTCTTCGAGGACGACTGGCTCGACAACCTCCGCGCCACCCCCATCTTCACCCAATTCCTCACCGCCCTCGAAGCAAAATTGCAGCAGACAAGAGAGGAATAGAAGAGGGAAGGAGAACACAGAGTGAAGCATATCAGCGAGAGAGGCGCGAAACGCGCAACGCAAGGGGCTAGAGAGACTCAGAGAAAGAATATTGTAAATTTCTTAGTTATCTGAAGATAGACAGTAAAACCATCACGAGAGAAATGTAGAGCACCAGGTTCCTTGGTCGTGCGAGAATAAATTCCACAATAGGATCCATGAGGATCCATGATAGGAGTAAGATTCGATCGAGCAATCTACCGACGGGACGAAGAGCTCTGTTGACATGAGGCAGACTATTTTGAACAATTCTTCCGATAGGTCTAAGGTTCCTTTCGACAGATCTAAGGATAGGATCAAGGTTTCGGTCGAGAAATCTATTGAGAGAATCAAGAGGTCTGTCGACATTATTAGGGACAACGTTTAGAGGATGGTCATCTAGAGGCACGGGATCATTGACTGCATCAGCAATATTTTCGGGAGCATTAATAAGTCCGTCTATACCTACCGGATTTAAAATCTGCTCTATTCTGCGACGAGTAATTTCATGACTTAAAT
>CAYZHU010000174.1:0-2833 GCA_964477585.1 uncultured bacterium | reverse complement strand
AAATTCGATCTATTCTTTCCTTAGAAGATTCCCGACTTGAAGAGACTAAGTTCTCCAAAAATCCCAGATAGCCTGTTAAAAGAGCATGATTTTCTGGGCTCATATGGTCTTTTAAATCTGGAATGATCCTTATTAACATTTCGCCGAAATCAGGTTCATCTAATAATGATGTTGCAGATCCTTTTAGATTTTCCAACTGATGCAAAACTTCTTCTGGGATCATAGCAATAGGAGAAAAGATCGATTTAACAAACACACCTTGATTTCCAATAGAGTAAAGGTAAGAAAATTCCTGCCCCATTATTTCACGGTATAAACCCTCCAGCGTCAACTCCATCGGATTCAGACCAGCAATTTTTCTTACTCCGTTAATAAATCGCTTCAAATTAGATCGTCCATCTTCAAGAGAATAGAAGTTTTCCTGTCTCGGCAATTTGCTGCGACTTGTAACTACCAACTTTCGGGGAAGGGATAAATTATAATCTCTCTCAGGGGCAGGCAAGGAGCGATGTATCAAGGGGCGATATATATCGGCCACAACGCTACAACCAGGATCCAAAGGCATATCGATGATATAAGTTTGCTCATCCAAACTTTGTTGAGTCGCAATCTCAGCCCGCATTCTTTGTAGGGCAATTTCCACACTCGGTGCCCCATGTTTCTTAAGATATTCGACAGTTGTGATGCCTGGGGGAACTTGCAGTTTTTCTCGGAATGCTTTGCCATTGAGCACTTTATGGGTCGCATCTTTCTGACTCTTAGAAAGCTCGGCGGTCTTTGCCGCTTCATGAATGGGCAGGTAGCTTAAAATTTCCTGGCGAATACCCTCTATCCCTAACAGTGAGGGATCGCCCTTTTTTTGCCCTATAGCCGCCAAATAGGCGCCCATATTGGCCGGAAGCACTAAATCCCGATATTGTACTGTCATAATCTTCATCCTGTATTAATTATTTGTAACTATTATATCAAAATATTTTATTTATTAATAACGATTACTTTAATTTTTATCCCAATAAAGCATTGAAGAACTCTCCCCAAAAGGGGGAGAGATTCTCTACTGCCTAACTTTCAGATAGCTCCATGAAAAAAGAAGAAAATTAGCAGGGATGACAGGATGGATAGGATGAGAATTAATAAATTATGAATGGGGTTTGGGGCCTCCCCAACATGTCCATCCTGTTATCCCTGCTAATTTATTAATTTCAAGCAGCTTACGTGAAGTTAGGTTGAGGCCTATGAGGCAGAGAAGAGCAACACCCTCTTAGAGCAAATCGGGATGGTTTTTAGATAGCCACTTTCTTATTTGTTTTTCGAAATCTGTGACTGTTTCAATCAGTTCGCGAACCTCTTCAAATAAAGAGCGGATTTCTCTGCTGGACGGGTGATGTTCCTTAAGGAGGCGTTGATCCAGTAAATCTTCTAAAGTCGTCATCATTGCCGATCATCCAGATTTTGGGTTGCTTAATCAGACTTGATATAAAAGGATCCTTCTCTTGAATTCTCTTCAGCAGACTTTTAGGGGTGAGAAAAAGTGGATTTAGCTCCCGGCTTAACTTTTCCATCAAGGGACTTGTTACTTTGGAAAGGTCTTTCAGAGAGAGGTCAGAAATAATCAAAAGATCAATGTCGCTATCTTGATTTTCATGTCCTTTGGCGACCGACCCATAAATCCATGCAAACTGGATCTCCTTCCCATGCGGCTCAAGTTCTTTCCGAAGAATATCTCCCAAAGCAACAGTTTTTATAAAGATATTTTTTAAATCTTGGAAAGCGGGATGGGTTACATGAGCCTTGTAAAATACCATTCTCCCCTCTTTTCTAACTGTGATAAGTCCCACGTCTTCTAGTGTTTTGAGAGAACGTTGCACCTGGATAAGTGCTTTTCCAACCTGTCTGGCAATCGTACGTTGAAATAACTCAGTTGCTGGATTGAGAAAAAAAAAGGTGAGGACGCGAGTCAGGGTCTCGTTTGCAAATATTTTGATCAGGCTAGCCATGGTACTTTCCTTAATTGACTTCATATAGAAGTATCAAAACTTCAGTTTGTTGTCAACAGATCCATGCGTTCCCTGCTACCCGCGCTTTGCGGGCCCTCTCGCTGATGAAACTCATAAAATTTATTGGGATAGTAATTCAGAGATGATTTCTTTGAGCTGAAGAGCAAAGGGAGGGATATAATCTTTGATTGTTTTCCAGATTCGATCGTGGTCAATATCAAAATAGGCGTGGATGAGCCGATTCCTCATTCCTATTAATTGCTTCCAGGGTACGTCTGGAAATTGAGCCTGTGTTTTTTTGGACACTTGTCCTGCGGCTTCTCCCAACACTTCCAGAGCGCGGAGTACTCCAAAGAGAAATAATCGATCCTTATCAAGATCCGTCCGCTTTTTATTTTTTGCAAAAGAAAGCACCGCTTCAGCAGACTCTAGCATGTGTTTGAGTCTAACTAAATCTTTTTCCATAGATCACTTTTGCAGTTTGTAAAACTTCGTTGCGGAAAAAATGGCTCAAATCGTTCGGGGTGTTTAGATCTACCTTTCGCCCAACTATAGCGCTTAACTCATCTTCCATATCGATAAATTTTAAAAAATCAGGCCCCCGATCTTTTTTAAATTTTACGAGTATGTCAATATCACTTTTCGTTGAAAAGTTGGAGGTCAAAATTGACCCGAACAAAGCCAGAGTAATAATGTGATATTTTTTACAAAACGAAACAATCTTTTTTTGAGGAAAATTAGGTTTTTTTGCCATAAAATGAAATGCCATTTCTTGTTTCGAGGATATCTCCAAATATCCTTTTTTTTCAAAAAGAACTTTTCAATATCTCGTTTAT
>CAYZHU010000173.1:0-3675 GCA_964477585.1 uncultured bacterium | reverse complement strand
TACTCTCCCCCTAAAGAAAACCATCCATGCATGGGCCGCTACCGCAAGAATAAGCTCCACTATGAAGAAAAATTTCGCAACTCCGCCCATCTAGCTATTGAGGAATTCCAAATCCTCAGCCATTACGCCCCGAACGATCCTTGGGTGCATGAGCAGCTTGCAGTAGGCTACCGCGACCTCCAAATGCCCCAAGAGGAGATCAAAGAAGTGGAAACCCTCCTTAAGCTTCTTCCCCAAGATAAAGAGATCTTGTTCCGTTTAGGGACCCTCTATTTCGAACAAGGGCAAAATGCGAAAGGGCTTCAAGTCTATGAAGAACTGAAACAGGCCAACTACAAGAAAGCTGAAGACCTCATCTCTGCCTACGGCAAAACCCCGAATTAATCTAATTGCAATAAAGCAAATACCACCCGAAAACTGACGACAATATCGGGACAACTAAAATAAATACTTTATAAAAAACTCCATCCCCCAACACGCTAAGATTAAATCACAAACAAATTAGTTCTTATTTATTACTAATTGCAATATAATAGTATTTATTAAAAAAACAAATTGGTATTTAATTATGTCTCTTTTTGTAGATCCTTCACAACCTCGCCTGCAAGCACTTACCCAGCAACTTCATGAAATTCATAACTCCCTTACCCAGAAAACCCTTTTGCCTGCTGACGCAGAGCGTTTAATCGATAGAATTGAGAAAACTGCGGACAAAGTCACTGCCTCAACCAAACATATCCAAGAATTTAAAAGTATTCTGGAAATCACTAAACGTCAATTCAGGAGCATGGCTGCGGAACAACAACGAGCCAGTGGTGCGGCAAGCCCAATTTTTAGAGTAACCAGTCCATCCCCATCTTGGCACTCAAGTCAAAGTCCCCAACAGGCGACCCATCAACACTCTTGCGACGGAACCAGTCATGCTGTTAGCCCATTTTTTTTTAGAGCAGCCAGCTCATCCCCACCTAGGCAAAGATCGAACCCAAATTCTCATCAGGCCGCCCATCATCATCATGTTGAAAATGTATATAACCAAGATATGGCGCGTTTTGCCCAACAACTCTCCGATATTGAAAGCAGTCTACGTATAAGGCTCATCCCTATTGAAGAAGCCTTCCAACAAAAAAAAACTATTGAATCACAAGCGAACAAGAGCAGAAAGAAAGCTTCAAAGGAGTCTGTCAGCAACTATGACAAAGTCGCATCTAGACTCACTGCATACTTACAAGCTGAAAGACGTAAAAAGTCCTCAGATCTAGATGGATCTTACTCAGAGAGACCTCATTCATCACAAACAGACTTTTCTGATGAAGAAAAACAAGAATCTCCAAAAATTCCAAATGATCCCTTGTCCAATTCCGCAAAGAGACTTTCCGATCTTGGATTTTTAGTTGATCATAGAGGAATTTCTTACGAAGATGCCATTGAAAGATTTAACGCAATCGTCGCCTCGAGCACGCCCTTTCTAAGCAATGCCGCCGATGTTTCAATGAGTGCGTATACAGATTCAATTTTATCGGCTCAACAAGCAATATCTCGATTCTTTCAAGCAAATCAACCCAAGCCACCCAGAAATAGACGACCTAGTAGATCAGTAAGCCCTCATAACCGAAAAGCAGCCGCTCCTCCTCTATCAGCACATAGACCCGGAGGATCTAGATTTAGGGAACCCGCCAGATCGGTAAGTCCCGATGGAAGAAACATCCAACCTCCCCGTCCTGCTAATGAAGAGCGTCGGCCTGTTGTCCGTTTCGGAGATCAACGAAATGAAGCCCAAGTCCGAGATTTCGTACTGCCTGATGAGATCGATATTCAAGATCCTCTTTATCACCCTATTTGTCGAGATCTCTCGTGGGATACAAACATTATACTGAAGTATTTACGTGAAATGAACGATGGTGCCAAGTCTCTGATGAAACGCCAAAAAAAATATGTTCATCCTCAAGAAGTACAAAAGGTATATGCCGGTTTTACCGATTTTGCTCTAATTGGCGCTACTAGAAGAGAGAGGGATAACGAAATCGAATCTCGAATAGTCAATTCGTCCCGCGGTGTAGTTGCATGCGAAGCTAAAGTAGTAAATTCCTCGGGCATCAGCTCTATTTTTTCTGGAAAAGTCCGTCTTCAAAATGAGCAAAAACATCCATATGAAGTTTATGCCCGTTTTGATGGGATTGGCGGAAATGAAACAGCCTTATTTGCTAATGATCTATTGCAAACTTATTTGGAGGAAGAATTGGTTGCCATGAATCCCAACGGGATCACATTTGCTGGTATTTGCAATGCTTTTAGAGCAACCTTCTTTCGCCTCGATCAAGAAGCAAAATCTAACATTCCCGATAAAACTGGGTGTTCCATCCTAGTTTCTTTAAAAATCAGAATTGGAGAAAAAGAATACCTATTCACAGCCAACGCAGGCGATTCAAGAGGCGTAATGAGGATCGGTAGAGATCATCTGATCCAACTCAGTATAGAAGCAATCCCAACTGCTCAGATCGAAGGAATAGAAGATCAGAATCCCTACAATATACCTGTTATACAACGGGGCGGTGAAATTATAGATGGAAAAGTGCAAGGTCAAGTTCCTGTCACAAAGGGATTGAACTATAGTCATTTAGCGGAAGGATGTACTTACTATCCGATAGATTTCGTCCCTGATATAACTTGCCACGAATTGCCAAGAGGAGAAGAAATTTACCTCGCGCTCGTTTCTAGAGAAACGTGGCGCCGCGCGTCAAGCTATGATGTAATCACACTCCTCGGAAGCGACAAAGACAAAAAGATTGAAAGGGATGCTTTCAGGATCATGCGGGCTACTCTGATAACAGCAGACGATGGTCCCTGCGATGCCAGCATCTTGGCTGTTAAATTAGCTTCAAACGAAGATAACGAATAATTATACTGATTTGCCTTATGTCGATTGGTGTCAAAAATGTTATCCAGGACTGGGGCTGCAGGCTAAGTTCTGTCGAGGTCGTAGAATCGAGCGTAGTCACTAACTTTATTTTTATTATTTCAGGAATCGGGGCGATTGCGGAAGGGATGAATTCCTATAGAAACAGAGGATCCCCAAGAATCGGGACCCTCTTCATCTGTGCCGGTGGATTGACTATAACCTTTGCCTTAAACAGGCTATTCCGGTTTTCAAACGCCTATTGTTCTCAAATCTTATAGAGAACTTTTTATCAAATGGACGACGAAAAACTCGGCCGTTTACGGCCGAGATGGAAGTCGCCCCGGCGGCTAGCTCTGCGGTGTCTTCTGACTCTCGATATACTGCCGAATAATCGATATGGGCGCCCCTCCGCAAGATCCGGCAAAATAGCTTGGAGACCAAAGGGATTTTCCCCAAAGAGCATTTTGTATTGAGGGGTAGTTCTGCTTTCTAATCATGCGAGAAGAAACCCCTTTTAGGGAGTTGACCAACTTAGAAATTGAATGTTTGGATGTATAATTTACCAGGAGATGAACATGATCCCGTTCTCCTTCGAATTCAGCCAAAATAGCATTGAAATCCTTGCAGACGCTGGTAAAGATTTCCCTTAGATCTTCCAACACTTTTTTAGTAAAGACATGTCTCCTATATTTAGTGACAAAGACCAAATGAACATGAAGTTCGAAAACACAGCTTCTACCTCTTCTCAGAGCAGTTGACTTTTTCATAGACCAAGTCTA
>CAYZHU010000172.1:0-3753 GCA_964477585.1 uncultured bacterium | reverse complement strand
CTGGAAGAGGTGCGATTTCTCCCCAGCCCCTCTCAGATTGGAGAATGAGTCCTTCCCGCATTTTTCCAATGGGGGAATCGATCGGAATTCGATACGAATATAATTTCATATTCGAGATAGGATATACATTTGGATATATATGAAGATAGGAATCTATTGCGGATTCAATGCATCCTTTAACAGCGTAACTATTCTTGCATCAACATCTCTGGCCTGTTGTTGAAGAGCAGAGATCTGTCTTTGAATACCAGAACTCTCTCTCTGAAGAAGAGAAATCTGTTCGATGGTTGGGATTTCTTGAGCAGTTATAGGATGAGTAACTAACCCAAAGTTATCTCGTATAAAAACGGGTAAGCTTGAAACAGAGCTTTTGAACAGCGAGATGTTAGTTTGACCTATCATTGCAATAGCTGTTTGCATGCCAAGCTTCTGCTCCTTACTTAAGTATTTGAACCTAGCTCTATAATAGGAAGCGCGTAATTCGAGATCTTGCAAGCGGATTAAAGCCATTCTGTCGAAGTCAGTATCCAGCACACTAAATTTTATTGTTTTAGAAAGATCGCTCAGCTGCTGAATGCTAAACCGGCCAATATTGAAAACGTCTTTCGGGTCTAGTATATGGCTCGAAATGAGGGCGTCAATTTTACGGAATCCAGGCTCGGTAAAATCAATCGGAACTTGGCTTGAAATAGGTGGAAGAGACATAAAACGTCCTTGTTTTTACTGTAAATTATATAGATTAATTCGTTCTACTCAAGTTGTTTATTAATGGATAAATTAATCTTTTACATGGATGATTTTAGCATTGGGAGGGATGTTTGGTACAAACCGGTGGGTGGCCTTTTCGCTTTCAAACATCTGGAAATATCCTCTTGCAAGCTTATTATTTACATGCCCGAGATAGGCGGAAATAGGCGCGATGAGGCTAGCGGCAATGGAGGAGATGCGGAAGATTTTCGGGCGTTTGGTTAATAACTCCGCACCAAATCCAATGTAGGGCAGACAAAGGGCAACAAGTGTGTTGCGGGTGTGTTTTTGTACGGCTCTATCGGCATATTCGAGTTGTCGAAGCGTATTCTCTTGATGAGGGTCCGTAGGTTGAAAAAAATGGCCTCTATATTGAGCGTAAAGATTCGGTTTAAACATGGGAAGTTCCTATGAAATAACAGAAAAAGAGGGTGTAAAGGAGAAGAAGGACAGCGCTATTCTTGAGGACGGGGATCAGCTCTAGCGGATCTTGAAAGAGGAATGCTTTCTTGATGGAAGGGATGGCGGCAAAGAAGAGGAAAGAGGTGGCGATGAGGTTCACAGGCGCGCTGTAAAAGTAGATTAGAGCAAGGGGAATGAGCGCCGCGGCTAAGATAGAGACCGTATATTCCCAGCTTCCAAAGAGACGCCCTAAGCGAACGATGAGGGTCTTTTTCTTGGCGGCCCGATCGTTCTCTTCGTCTCGGAGATTATTGGCGATGAGGATCGAGCAGGAGATAAAACCAGGTGCGAGGCTTGCGAGGAGGACTTGGGGAGAAAAAGAGAGAGTTTGGAGAAAATAGGTGCCGCAAACAGCGATGGGGCCGAAGAAAGGAAAGACGAGGATTTCGCCAAGGCCGAGATAGCCGAGCGGTTTCGGTCCTCCAGTGTAGAGGATGCCGAACGCAATGCAGAGAAGGGCGACGGGAAGGCTCCACAGCCCTGCGATGAGCATAAGTGGGATGGCAAAGAGGAATGCGCAGGCAAAAAGTAAGAGAGAAGCGATGAGCATCGAAGAGGGAGCGATCCATCCTTGTTGGGAGGCCCGCTTCGGTCCCTTCCGAAGGTTGTTGTCGGTCCCTTTGATGAAGTCGAAATAGTCGTTGGCGTAGTTGGTCCCGATCTGGATAAAAAGGGAAAAGAAAAGAGTCAGAAAAAAAATCGGCAGGTCGATCTTCGGTGCCATAGCTGTCCCGATCAAGACGGGACAGATACTAGCCGGCCAAGTCCTAGGACGAGACGCCAAAAAATAAGCTTTAAGGGCGCTTGGGCCGGCTGCGGCTTTGCCAAATCGATGCTCCTCGTTCGCCTTCTCATTCATAGGAATGGCCTCACTCGTTCGCACCGCTCGCTTTGCTCCCTTCGATTTTGCTGTGCCTCGCTCGGCCGCTGAACCCAACTTCGTTGGGGGAATTTAAGGGCGCTTGGGGAATTTGGCAAAGTTGGGTTTTCGTTTTTCAATAAAGGCATTTCTCCCTTCCTGTCCTTCTTCTGTCATATAATAGAGCATTGTTGCGTTGCCGGCGAGTTCTTGCAGTCCTGCCTGCCCATCGCAATCGGCGTTGAAAGCGGCTTTGAGACACCGGATCGCAATTGGCGAATGCTGCAGGATCTCGCGGCACCATTGGACGGTTGTGTCTTCCAGCTCTTCGTAAGGAACAACGGCATTGACGAGCCCCATTTCAAGCGCTTGCTGCGCATTGTACTGCCGGCAAAGATACCAGATTTCCCGCGCTTTTTTTTGTCCGACGATCCGGGAGAGATAGCTCGAGCCATACCCGCCATCGAAAGATCCAACCTTAGGTCCCACTTGTCCAAAAATAGCGTTATCGGCGGCAATCGTAAGATCGCACATCACATGGAGGACATGGCCCCCTCCGATCGCATAGCCGGCCACCATCGCGATGATCGGTTTAGGGGAGGCTCTCATCTGTTTTTGGAAGTCGAGGACATTGAGCCTGTGAACCCCTTCGAGATCTGCATAACCTGAATCGCCCCGGATTTTTTGATCTCCTCCGGAACAAAAAGCGAGCTTCCCTTCGCCAGCGAGGATGATCACCCCGATATTGGGATCATTCCGCGCGTCGTTTAGAGCATGGATCATCTCATCGACTGTGAGGGGACGGAACGCATTTCTCACTTCGGGCCGGTTGATGGTGATTTTCGCAATCCCTTCATACTTCCCATATTTGATATCTTTATAAGGTCCGCAAGGGATCCAAATTCTCTGATTCATATATTCTCCGTTGGATTTCAATGGCGACTGCTTGGGGGTTTTCTAGATGGATCATATGTCCGCTCTTCGGGACGAGGATCGGATTTTTGTAAAGCGCGCGGAATTTTTCATCGTATTCCCCTACGAGGACCTGGTCGAGTTCGTAAACAGGTTGCTTAGACAAACTGTTGTGGAGAAGAGATTGGACAAGCGCTGCAATGTTCTGTTTCTTTCGCAAAGTCAAATCAGGCACGTAAGGTTTAAAAACCGGTTGATCGTACCACCGGGCAAGAAACTCGTCAATCGGCAATTCAAAAAGAAGCTTGGCCCATCTCGAGTCTGATTCCCACCGCTTTTTTTTCTCCTCCTCTGTTCGGAGTCCTGGATGGGTCGAAAGGAGGGTCAGACTTGCAATCCTTTGAGGATTTTTTTCGGCGTAAGCAGCGGCGAGCCTCCCTCCCATCGAGTAGCCGATGAGGTGAAAGGTAGGATCGGGAAGATCGAGAGTGAAATTCTCTGTAAAAGGGGAATTGCCATGGCCGGGAAGATCGGGACAGTAGATGCGGCAGGGAGGAAGATAGGAGCAAACAGCTTCCCAATCGGATCCTTTTCCTAAAAAGCCATGGAGAAAGACGAGAGGAGGTCTTTTTGACATCGGTAGTTTTCCTTTCTGCAGGTATGGATTTCGATCAGGGTCGAAGTGTTCGTGGAAAAAATGCGATCGAGAGTTTGCGTGTAAGGAATGCCAAACATCTCCGCCGCTTTTTCAAACTGGTAAGCGTGAGCGTTGG
>CAYZHU010000171.1:0-3758 GCA_964477585.1 uncultured bacterium | reverse complement strand
CCAAAAAATTTCAGTTACACGAGAAAGATACCGGCTCAGCCGACGTCCAGATCGCTATTTTAACTGAAAGAATTGCAGAACTTACAGAGCATCTCAAACTGGCTCCAAAAGACCATAGCTCCCGCTTGGCTCTTCTAAAGCTAGTTGGCCAAAGGCGCAAGCTGCTCGACTATCTCAACTCAACGGACACCAAGCGGTACCAAAACTTGATCGTCCGCCTGAACTTGAGAAAATAAAATAAATTTTAGGGGGTCGCAGAGGCCCCTTATTATTATTTGAAGGGTAGGAGCTGGCAAGTAGAGAACAGAAACAAGCCTTTTAACACTAAAAGTCTTCTTTCTGATTTCTATATTCCCCTTCTCCTACAAAATAAAATTTGATCTTTAAAAGGTCCCTTCGTATCATCTACCCAAATTTTGATTAGGAGATCCAATGACACTACAACGAGACATCATTACATTCACGCTCGGGAACAAATCGATTCAATTTGAAACTGGAAAAATCGCAAGACAAGCCAATGGAGCCGTCATGGTCCGCTGCGGCGAAACTGTCGTTTTCGGCACAGCTTGCGCTGCCCCCACTGCATCTGAAGGGGTCGACTTTTTCCCTTTGCGAGTCGATTATCAGGAAAGATATTCTTCCGTCGGACGGACAGCCGCTGGCTTCATCAAACGGGAAGGGCGCCCTACGGAGAGGGAAATCCTCGTCAGCCGCTTGACCGACCGGCCGCTAAGGCCCATGTTTGAAGATGGTTATTACAATGAAGTCCAAGTCCTCTCTTATGTTTTCTCCTTTGATGGACAGACGCTTCCAGACGTCCTAGCCATTTGCGCTTCTTCTGCCGCTTTAGTCTTATCCGATATCCCCCTCTTGAAGCCGATCGGCGCAGTCCGGATGGGCTATGTGGAAGGGCGGTTCATTGTGAACCCGACGAGCGAAGAGATGAAAACATCCAAACTCGATCTTGTCCTTGCAGGGACAGAAGATGCGATCCTCATGATCGAAGGATTCTGCGACTTTTTGACTGAAGAACAAGTGCTCCAAGCAATTGAAGAGGGGCATAAATCGATTCAGACCATCTGCCGGGAACTCAGCGGATGGCGCGCCAAAATTGGAAAACCGAAAAAAATGGATACGCTCCGCAAGATCCCGAATGAAGTGAACGCGGCTGTCCATGCGGCCTCCGCCTCGCTTATCGAATCAGCGCTCCGGATCTCTTCCAAATTGGAACGGGAAAAAGTACTCGCAGAGATCAAAGAGACGATCATCAAGACTCTCCTCCCAGAAGGGGCAGAGCCGAAACATCAAAAAGCCGACGTTCTCCTCTCATTCAAAAATCTACAATCTTCTTTGATGAGAAAGATGATCCTAGAAGAGAAGAAAAGGATCGACGGCCGTAGTTTGAAAGAGATCCGCCCAATTGATGTTGAGCAGACAATCCTCCCCCGCACGCATGGAAGCTCTCTCTTCACGCGAGGCGAAACCCAATCGCTTGCGGTTTGTACCCTTGGCGGTGAAACCAACGCCCAGCGGTTTGAAGACCTGCACGGCGAAGGGGCAGCTCGCTTCTATCTCCAATATTTCTTCCCACCTTTCTCTGTTGGAGAAGTGGGCCGTATGGGAACTCCTGGACGACGCGAAATCGGCCACGGAAAATTGGCAGAAAGGGCCTTGACTGCGATTCTTCCGAAACAAGAAGATTTTCCTTACGTTATCCGGATCGAATCGAATATCACCGAATCGAACGGCTCTTCATCCATGGCCTCTGTTTGCGGCGGATGCTTGGCAATGATGGATGCCGGCGTTCCTATTAAGCGGCCCGTAGCAGGGATTGCAATGGGATTGATCCTAGAGGGAACCCAGTTTGCGATCCTATCCGATATCCTCGGCACAGAAGATGCGCTTGGCGATATGGACTTCAAAATTACAGGAGACGATTCTGGCATTACCGCTTTCCAAATGGACATCAAGGTCGAAGGGATCACCCATGAGATCATGGCGCATGCTCTAGCTCAAGCGAAAGAAGGGCGCTCCCACATCCTCCATAAAATGCTCGCTGTATGTCCTAAGGCGAAAGAAGAAATGTCGGTCTATGCGCCACGCATCGAAACGCTCCAAATTAAACCGAGCAAGATCGGGATCGTAATCGGTCCAGGCGGAAAACAGATCCGCTCGATCATCGAAGAGACAGGCGTCCAAATCGATATCAACGATAGCGGCCTAGTCAGCATCGCCTCTACCAATGCCGATGCGATGGCACGAGCAAAAGAGATCATCCACAACCTGACTGCTGAAGTAGAAATAGGGAAAGTCTATACAGGAAGGATCACATCGATCGTCCAGTTTGGGATCTTCGTTGAAATTTTCGGCAAGGAAGGGCTCTGCCACATCTCCGAAATCTCCACTAAGCGGATCCAAAATATCCACGATATCCCATTCCGTGAAGGGGACAAAATCGAGGTGAAGGTACTCGACATCAACGATCGCGGCCAAATCAAATTGAGCCACAGAGCTATCTTGGAAGAAACTGCCCATCGTTAAGAGGGATGGATTATGAAGAGGGTTCTTGCGCGAGAGCTTTCCAATTGTTTGGATCAAACCGTTTTTGTGCGGGGGTGGCTCAATAACCTCCGCTCGCTTGGGAAATTGAGCTTTTTATTGCTTCGCGACCGATCGGGACTAGTCCAGGTCGTGATCGAAAATAAAGAAGAATTGAGCAAAGTAGCAGATCTACAGCCAGGCTCTATCCTCTCTATCCATGGAAAAGCCGCTTCCTCCCAGTCTGCCTACAAAGTGGAGATAGTCGATCCCAAAATCACGGTCGAAAATCCGATCCGCGAAGTGCCTCCTGTCGAATATTATAAGCCGGAAATCCATACCGATCTCGACTTTATCCTCGATAATAGGCCAATCGCGCTCCGAAACCGGCAGCTCCAAGCGGTTTTCAAGATCCAAGCGGAACTTGCCCACGCATACCGCCTCTACATGCACGACACGGTTCAAGCAACGGAGTACTTTTCTCCCAATATGATCGGCGCCTCGTCTGAAGGGGGAGCCGAATTTTTCAATGTCGATTATTTCGATTATACGGCAACGCTTGCCCAAAGCAGCCAGCTCTACAAACAGATCATGGTAGGGGTCAATGAACGGGTCTTTGCCCTCGCCCCATTCTTTCGGGCAGAGCCATCCCAAACATCGCGCCACCTCTCTGAAGGAAAACAATTTGAATTTGAGATGGGATTTTTCGATAGCTGGCATGAGATCCTCGATATCCAAGAAGGATGCATCAAATTCATCGTCTCCTATCTCCATCGCCACTGTAAAGCAGAGATCGAGACTCTTGGAGGCCAGATCATTCAAGCGCCCGCCGACGTCCCCTTTCCTCGCCTCACCTTTGCGGAAGCCCAGGAGATCTATTTTGAAAGGGCGGGAGTCGATGAGCGGCAAGAACCTGATTTGAGCCCTGCGGCGGAACGGGAGCTTTGCGCCTGGTCGCAAGAAAAATTTGGGACTGATCTCGTCTTCGTCATCGATTGGAAAACAGAAAAGAGACCTTTCTACGCTGCCCCCAAAAAAGATAACCCCAGTTTGACCAATACTTTTGACCTCATCTGCGCCGGGACCGAAATCACCTCAGGCGGCCAGAGACGAGACACTTACGAATCGATGCTGGAAGGGATCCGGATGAAAGGGATGGATCCAGCCAATTTCGGCGATTATTTGAGCATTTTCAAATATGGGATGCCTCCGCACGGCGG
>CAYZHU010000170.1:0-3787 GCA_964477585.1 uncultured bacterium | reverse complement strand
CAATCGAAGGCGTCCAAACGATATTTTCCACAAGCAATACCGGTTCGACCACCATTGTCCTCCAATTTGTTTTGAACCGGAATACCGATGCGGCATCGACAGATGTTCAAGCAGCCATTAGCCGCGCTCAGCCCGACCTCCCGTCCAACCTTCCTAACAATCCTACCTATCAGAAGGTCAATCCGGCCGCGACGCCTGTCCTTTACTATGTCATGTACTCAGACAACATGACGATGGGACAATTGTATGACTACGCAAAAACGGTCATTGGACAGCGAATATCGATGGTAGAAGGAGTCGCGAACGTTATCACTTACGGCTCTCCTTACGCCGTACGGGTCCAAGTAGATCCTGAGAAGTTAGCTGCAAAGAATATCGGAATTGGAGATGTCGTTTCCATTTTAGAACAAGGCAACGTCAATCTTCCATTGGGCACATTTTGGGGAGAAAAAGAAGATTTCACCATTGACGCAGATGGGCAGCTGTTTACAGCAGAACCTTATGCCGAATTGATCATCAAGAACGAAGATGGAACGATGGTGAAGGTAAAAGATATCGGCCGCGCCCTCGATAGCGTGCAAAATGATAAATTTTTCGACCGGTACATTTCAAAGAGTTCCAGCAATAATTGCGTTATCCTCGGCATACAACGGTTGCCGGGATCGAATACGATTAAGGTGATCCAGGGTGTTGACAAAATTCTCAATCAGATGAAACAGCAAATCCCAGAGACGTTGAAAATTGTATCTCTATACGATCAGTCGATAGGAATCATGGAAGGGGTAAACGACGTTAAATTCACACTGATTCTATCTCTCATCTTAGTCGTGATCATTATCTATCTGTTCCTGGGAAAATTCCTCAATACGGTCATCCCTGCTCTTGCGATCCCAATCTCCATTTTTGGCACATGCTCTTTGATGCTCCTTTATGGTTATAGTCTCGATCTTCTTTCTCTTCTAGCGGTGACCCTTTCGATTGGATTTTTAGTCGATGATGCGATTGTAGTTTTAGAGAATAATGTCCGCCATGTGCAAAGCGGAGAGGCGCCTCTAGAAGCATCGATCCGAGGATCAAGAGAAATCAGCGTCACGGTTTTGAGTATGACCCTTTGTTTGGCTGCCGCTTTTATCCCGATGCTATTTATGTCTGGAGTTATCGGAAGATTATTTCGGGAATTTGCTGTTACCCTTGTTACGGTTGTCCTTTTCTCGGGATTCGTCTCTTTGACATTGACCCCTCTCCTATCGAGCCGTTTTATCCGCCCCTATTCTGCGAGTAAAAAGTCGAGGATGGAGGCATTTTCAGATCGAGTTACGGAATGGATGAAGAGGAAGTATGAGCCTTGCTTAAATTGGGCTATGGATCATAGATTTTTGATGATTTTTATGGGGATCGGAAGCATTGTCGCATCTTTTGTCCTCTATTTTTATATCCCGAAGGATTTTCTTCCTGCAGATGATGTTGGGTTTATTCAAGGGTTCACACTCTCTCGCGATGGGACCTCTCCGTATCTCATGGAAAAATATCATGAAGAGATCGATCAGATTATCATGAAAGATGAGAATGTAGATTCGATCATTTCGATTAGCTCCTATTCGAATCCCAATGAAGGGCTCCTCTTTCTAAAATTGATTCCCTATTCCCAGAGGAAACCAATGGAAAGCGTAATCGAAGAATTGTCGAAAAAACTCCAAGATGTTCCAGGGATCAATACCTATTTATCAACCATCCCAACGATCAATCTTCAAGTAGGCACAACGGCGACGGCATTGTACCAATATTCATTGACAGGGGTAAATCAACCGATGCTCTATGAATATGGGCAAAAACTATTAGCCAAGATGAAGAATAATCCCGCCTTTTCCCAAGTCTCTTCCGACCTGAGAATACGGCAACCCCAATGGTCTCTCCATATTCTACGAGACCGTGCGGGAAATTTTGATCTACAGGCAGAAGATGTGGAGCGATTTCTTACCTATGCCTATTCAAATAATAAGATTTCTCAGATCAATGGGACCATCAGTCAATACGATGTCCTGATTGAAACTCTTCCTCAATTTTACAGAAATCCTACAGTTCTGCCCAACCTATATATCAAATCGCCTACTAGCGGCGCATTGGTCCCCCTAGCGGAAATTGTAGAAATTGAAGAGAAAGCCTCGCCGCTTACTGTAAATCACATCAACGGCCTTCCCTCTGTTGGCATCTCGTTCAATCCAGGCAAAGATATGCCTTTAGGGACTACATTGGCAACTCTTGATAATCTGGTCAAAGAAGATAAGCCGAAACAGCTCTTTGGGCAAGTCATTGGGACGGCGCAGATCTTCAGCGAATCTTTGAACAGCCTCTCCTATCTCATGATCATCGCTTTTTTCGTCATCTACATCGTCTTGGGGATTCTCTATGAAAGTTTCATCCATCCTTTAACCGTGATGAGCGCTCTTCCTCCTGCTTTAGTTGGCGGGATTTTAACCCTGTTCTTATTTAAGCAAAGCCTTTCGGTTTATTCCTTCATTGGGCTGATCCTCCTGATGGGAATTGTTCTCAAGAACGGAATTATGATGGTCGATTTTGCCAATGAGGCTGTTGAAAAAGAGCACAAATCAGCCAGGGAAGCGATCATTGAAGCGGCGATCATCCGATTCCGTCCCATCCTTATGACTACATTAGCTGCGATGATGGGAGCGATCCCAATCGCAATTGGCGTTGGTGGCGCATTTGCCAACAGCATCCGCTCCCTAGGCCTCTGTATTGTCGGCGGCCTTATTGTTTCACAGCTCCTTACTTTACTTCTTACTCCTGTCCTCTATTACTACTTCGAAATCCTTCAAGAGAATATTAGAAATTGGAGAAAAAGAAGATTTACGCAGTGAAATGTGTTGTTGAATCGAGCGATGAGTTGGGAGAAGGGCCAGTCTGGTCTCCCAAAAACCAGATGATCTATTGGCTGGATATCATCCAGAGAAAAATCCACCGTTTTCGACCGAAAGACAGGTTTTTTGCCACCGCAACAGTTTCGGAGAGGGTCGTAGCAATTGCAGCCGCGGAAGAAAAAGAGTGGATTGGCCTTACAGCAAAAGAGGTGATCGCAATTGATCCAGATACAGGAAAGTGGAAGCCGAAGCAAAAAGTGGAAAAGGATAAGCCTCACAACCGATTCAATGACGCAAAGTGCGATCATCAGGGACATTATTGGGCTGGAACAATGAATGAACAGAATATGGAACAAGCCGATGGCAGTCTCTACCGGATCGATGGAAAATTCGGAGTAAAAAAAATGGCGGGCGGCATTCGTTTATGCAACGGGATGGGATGGAGCCCCGATAAGAAAACGATGTACGTCAATGAAACGTTTCTCTTTTCCATTGTCGCTTACGATTTCCATGAAGGGGAGATTTCAAACCGAAGAATTTTTGCGAAACTCGAAAGAAAAGAGAATGAGGGTGGACCTGATGGATTGACTGTCGATTCAGAAGGATTTGTTTGGTGCGCTCATTATGGAGCGGGAAGGGTCATCCGATTTTCTCCCCAAGGAAAAATCGACTTTATATTGGAGTTGCCGGCCCCAAACGTGACGAGTTGTACGTTTGGAGGAGAATTTTATGAGACGCTCTTCATTACAACCGCTCGGCAAGAAATGGATGAAAAAATGTTAAAGAAATATCCATTAGCAGGAGGATTATTTGCCTTTCAGCCTGGTGTAAGAGGACTGCCCGATATCCCATTTAAGGTAGCAAAATAAATATAGGAAAAAAGAGGGTGCATTGTGAAAAGCGGTAAAAGA
>CAYZHU010000169.1:0-3867 GCA_964477585.1 uncultured bacterium | reverse complement strand
GCTGAATTCGTCGTCGATCCGCCGCCGCCGCCGCCGCCGCCGACTCCCCCGGGATTGCCAGGATCTCCAGTGGCCCCAGTGTTCCCTCCAGTTCCTCCATTTAGACCGCCTCCGCTGCCGCCTATTCCGCCAAGTGAGCCCTCGCCTCCATTTGATGAAGGGATACCTGTGATCTCTCCAAGACCTCCTCCTCCAGATCCAGAGCTGCCTATAGAACTAACTTCTCCTCCACTAGCGAGAAGCATTCCTCCACCACCGCCCCCATATGGAGAACCAACGAATGGCACAAAGAGGGTTCCTCCAACTGCTGCATTGGCCGTCATAGTACAATCGATCAAGGTGCACGTAACTCCGTTATTTACGAAAACAGCCCCACCCGCTCCTAAACCGCCACCTCCTCCATTATGACCAGTCCCACCTTGTGAATATCCGTTTTTTAAAACCATGTTTTGAATCGTAACATTTCCATCTACGACAAAAAAAAGATTCCTAGATTCGGTAAATCCAAAACTATTGGTCGATTGGCCATTGAGGATGAGCGGAATCGTGCTCATCGTATTGAAAGTCACCGTGTTCGCAGAGGTACCTGCCGAAGAAATATTTAAAGGAGGAAGTCCTGCATCTAGCAAGATCTCACTATTTGCAGGCAGGTTGAATACCACATCGTAGTTTCCTGGCGTCATATTGATCTGATTGATCGCATCGCGCAAAGTAGTGCCCATAATAGGACCGCTAGGATTATCTTGAGTTGTATCGACTGTGATGGTCGTTCCAAAAATCGAAGAGCAGAAAGAAAGAAAAAGGCAGTTTCTAAAAAAGGAATGCATTTCGTCTCCAGAGAAAAATGTAGTCCCTTCTTTATATAAAAGATTTATTTACAAATCAATAAAAGAGCCTACAGCGCTATCTCTCAGATTTTTCCACACTCTTTTTCACAAGGAAAAAAGGGATTACAAAACGAAAAAAGCCGGAAGCATCGCCAGCCATTAAAATGCTATAGAAGCTCCCGCATTCAGCCCTTGGAACCCAACGTCGCCAAGTTCCTGTAGAATAAAAGCAATTCCTCCTTGCAAATTAGAATCATTGATCAAATATCGATTCCAAATAATTTGATTCGGCCAGTAATTGAATTCATATCCTCCGAAAAAAGAAAGTTTTGAAACACAGCCTAGATCCACACTCCAATTAAAACCGGCTTCTGCCACCAAATTTGTCTTTAAAGAGCGGAAAAGATTGTTGGAAACAACGGGGAAGCTGGCATTGACATCTCCAGCCACATCGAGTATTTGATTAAACTTTGTCTTAAATTGGCTCCACAAGACCGCAACCTCTCCTCTGGCATAGAAGCTAAGACCTTTCCATAAATTCCAATAGGCCTTCAGCCCATTATTCAATCCAATCCCTTTCATGTTGTTTTTTATTACAATTGCCTCTGTCGCTGGACGAGCAATAAAAACGCCTTCGTACAAAATCCTAAACTTCTCATCTACAAAGGCTCCTTTTAATCCTGTATAGAGCCGAAATGAAAAAGGGCAGCTCCACATGAACATTTTCCCAAAATTAAGATCAATTACCTGTAATTTCTCATGCATTTTTCCCGAAGCATGAGTTGCTTGCATTGCACTTGTCGTGTCCCATAAGCAGTGCAGATCTAGAATCGATGTTGTGTCTACAGAATTTGAAGCGCTTGTTTGGAAACTCGTCCAAATTAAATCTAAGCCCCACTCGTCAAATGGGAATTGGTAAGAGGTCCATACCCTAAATCCAGGATCATAATCGAAAGTGATCGTTTTTGCTCTTATATTTGTATCCATGGAAGCACCTTCCCCAAATTGAGATGCATCAATCGTATTGTGGGAAATAGCATAGATATCCCCAGTCATGTTCGCCTGCCAGTAGAGGAACTCTCCTCCGACACTCCATTCATTATACTCTGACGGAGGACACCTCTGGAATACCGATTCTTCTAGGTTGCTGACTCGAGTATCCAGACTTTCTATATGGTTAATTCCTGCATACATTCCTATGTTGCTTATAAGAGCGATTACAAGCGCATGTTTAAACATAATTACTCCCTAATGAATACGATAATCAAAAATGACAATTCTAGTTGCCGCGTTCTGCATGAGTATATATTTTTTTACAATTTTGTATACTCAAAAACGGAGGATTCATAGTTGATAGTCGAGGGAAACCTAAAGGAGCCTTCGGAAATCGGCAACTACGGCTATATTACGGCATTTTCCGGCTAAGAACTTGCTGGAGATCACTCTCAATTGTCGAGACACTAGAACTAATGATGTGGACTTGATGATGTCGAAAGACTTCAGAATCTTTTAATCCCGACCCAGTAAGCATAAGCACAACCGATTCATGTCGTTTTATCTTGCCCGCATCACACAATTTCTTAACTGCTAAGAGAGAAGTTGCCGCTGATGGCTCAACAAAAAAACCCATTTGCCCCAACATACGCTGGCTCATCAAAATTTCTTCTTCCGTGACATCTTCGGCAAGCCAGTGATGCTTGTAGGCGCTCTTGAGTATCTCGTCTCCTCCTGGTGGATTGCCAGTAGTAATGGCCTTGGCAATTGTATGAATGTTAGAAAATGGCACAGGTTTCATTTGATGCTGTTTGAAAGCAGTAACAAGAGGACTATTCTTTGCTGCTTGGACAATGATCATACGAGGCAATCTATCCGTCAATTGTGCTTCGAGTAATTCCCTAAAACCTTTGAATAGGCCGCGAATATGTCCACAAGCAGAAGTTGGGACAGCAATGAAATCGGGGACCTTCTTTCCTAATTGCTCATAGATCTCAAAGGCACAAAATTTATAACCCTCGACCCGGATTGGGCCATTGCCAGAGACGATTCGAAGTTTAAGTGAATCTGATAAATTTAAGACTCTTTTTTTCATTTCTCCAAAATCTGGCGCATCTACTCTAATGATTGTCGCACCATGGATCGCCATGGATCTGATCTTCTCCTCGGAACAAGATGTAGGGATAAAAATAATGGGTTGTATGCCAGAGCGAGCCCCATAAGCTGCAATAGATGCACCCATGTTTCCAGTTGAAATAGTGGCCACAAATCGTTCTCCCATCTGCTTAGCCATTAAAATGCATGGGAGCGAGCCGCGATCTTTAAAGCTCCAAGTGGGATTTACAGTCTCGTTTTTCAACAACACCGAATCCAGTCCTAGATATTCAGCAAGTTTCTCAGATTCCAATAAGGGAGTATTCCCTTCTCCGAGCGAGAAGGCCGATGTGTAGTTATCGAAGGGCAAAAAATCAGCAAAGCGCTCCCAAATAGTGAGCCCCCCTTTCGGGCGCGCCCTATCAAGCCCCATGATCTTTACTTCAAGCGATTCTCCGTTTTCAGAAAACTCCTCCAATTTCTCAAAGGAATACTCTTTTCCAGAAATCGTCGAAATGAGCTGCTTTTTCACAAAACTATCCCTTACCGCTTTTTGGTTCTACTTTCAAAGCATTGACGAAGAACTGATCCCCAATGGTAGCTCGCTAAAAGGCAATGGCATTTGCTAAATTTATAGGGATAATCTCCATATCCCCTATGTAAGCAAAGAAATATTTCTTTTCAATTTGAGCTTTGAATCTATCCCAAGGGTAGAAACAGCAACTGTATTACCATGCGAATTGCTGTTGTGATTATTGTATTTTGTAAGAAAAGCATACCAATATTTCTTACATGAAGAGGCTAAGCGACCTTCAGGAACTATTCTTGAAAGCCATGTTTGGATGATTTAAGGAAATCTAGCGCTACGGCTATATTACGGCTTTTCTCCAGCAAGAGAAATGTGGCCAGAACTGGAATCGAACCAGCGACACAAGGATTTTCAGTCCTCTGC
>CAYZHU010000168.1:0-3927 GCA_964477585.1 uncultured bacterium | reverse complement strand
GCATCCAAGCAGGCATGGGAGCGCAGGCATTCAGCCAGCTGGCAAAGCTAGCTGAGAAGCGTATACAGGTCCATCACAGAGAGCAGCGCATCCGGGAACTTGAGGCGTTAGGACGAGGAGCAAAGGTGAGATATAAGGCTGTCGCACGAGCTGAGACAGATGCCACCTATGTAGGCCGAGACCCCGAAACCTCAGACATGGTGCGCATCTCCACCAACACCTATAATGACAAGCCCCTCAATAGCATACGTGTGGATCCACTGAAAGTCTCCCCGCCTAATCGCAGGTAGATTTGCCAACAGACTCACACACGCTATCTTCGTGCATCATGGGACGGGAAGCCTTCCAAAAGCGAGATCAGCTTGGCTGATCACGCCTACGAAGGCTTCTCTCTCAAACCGAACAAACATGTACAAACTGGCTCAGAGAGCTATAAGAACAATACTGAAGACTCGCGCCCGCACGGGTACAAGCTGCGATATCTATCGCTATTTTTCCTACTCCTGAGCCATTTCCTATTTTCCAGACTATTTCTCCTTCGATACTGAGGCAAGAGTTTTTAAGGCCTGCTTCAACTTTTCACAGCACTACACATGACATTACAGCTGCTATTGGACTGAAAAATCGTAGCACTTGAAAATTTCTATCGCTAAAACGAGGCTGGACTGTTGTGAAATGGGAGGTGTGAAAATGTTTTAGAAAACTCAGAAAACTCGGCGTATCAGAAATTCTGAGAATCAGAAGATCGGAATAACCAGATCTATAAATATCTGACGTGCCTGCCGGCAGGCAGGTCTTCTGACGCCCTAAAAACCCGACTAGCTGACTTACTGAGTATTCAGAGTTTTCTGAACTAATAACCCACGCCATCCATCCAGAAGTGATGGAGCTTCTTTTGTTTGTGACCGGGCAGCCACGCGAGGAGCTTGCTTTCGTAAATAAAGGTGAAGCGCTCCGGCCATAACTTCAAAATAAGCGTTATAATCAGCAGCAACAGGGGTATCCCTATCCAGAGAGGTCCAAGACCAAGACTGGTGAAAAGATTCGTCAAATACTCCCACAAACGCCGTAGAAAGGCAAAAAATTGGTCAAGCCATCCAAGCGCCACGAGTTCTATCGTTTTGGAGGGCTTGAGTGAGTCTTTCTGCTTGTAATTAGCCGTGGCGTATAGTTGGTACTTGCCTGCAGGTATATTCTCTAGCAAAAAGACATAGTAACCATTCCCGTCAGCATATGTCTCAAGCCTGCGTCCGTCTGATAGATATAAATACACTTTTGCACCCGGCATGGTATATCCAAAAGCCATGACTTTCCCCCCGGCTTCTACTTCATTCCGTGAAAGCCCTAGTGTAGGGGGTAAAAATATATCAGATATGGTCACATTACCCTTAGCCGGCTCTATATTGAAGCACGTGGTTGATTCACCTAGTCTATAGAAATCAATAGCCGTGAGACAAAACTGTGAAAATCCTGCATTTATCAATATATCCTCGAAGCTCCAGTTGCCGCCTTTATCAGCCACAGTTGAGCTCATGAAAATTCCATTGGATGTTAATACGATACTAGCATACGGAGACATCCATCCGGATAGATTTAGCCTGAATTCCCCTACGGCTGCTTGAACCTTCACGGAATGAGGAATAGATTTACGCTGCGCCAAGGCTGTAGGAGTATCAAGTATGAAGTATAAAGTATAAGGCAAAAACAACAAAAAGAGAGCGAGAAGAAACCATCTCACTCTTGATACTTGATACTTAATACTTGATACTTGATACTTAATACCAAACACACTCCCATTGTATCTGCCTCAAATGTGCAATAACAATAAGTTCATACACTATCAATACCTATCAAATACACCCTATTTGAAGAGATTGAAGTAGCTGCGGCAAAGAAGATGTGAAAATGGTGATTTCCTTGTAAAAATTCTTTATCAATTGCAAAAAGCATCAAAATATATCAAATTCTTGCATCATTTTTAATAAATGTCGCTAAATCAATCCAAAACCTCTATTTAAAACCTTTAGCGCTCGAATATTTTTAATGCCAATAAGAATCTTTCACAGCTTCAAAGCCTTGTGAAAATAGGGAAAAAATTGGAATAACCCACTATATGCGTTAACTATTTTCTCTTTTTCAAAACTAGCTAAAATTGGAAAATTTAGCAATCAAAATATTCGATTGCTAGTATAGAAAATAGATAGAAAAATTCATATTTTTTGCTACTTTTTACTGACTATAAGATTCTAGCTTCAGATGGGATAGTTTGATATATTTATCTTTTCACCTATTTCAAACTTTAATCGAATATTTCATGATTTTAGCCTCATATATTCTCTGGGAAAATTTTTGTTTTCATGACAAAAAGTGTTTTCTTTTTACATGATCCAATTATATCAAATGCTATCATTTTTCTTTACTCTAGGTTATTGACAGCCTGGTGTATACTTTTCTAAGATAATTATTGTAAGGAATAAGTAAGAACTATGACTGCCCAAATGAACATATCATCATCCCAATTTACGAAGGATAAACCGTATAATCTGTATAATCTTGTGCCTGAAGGCACAAGATTGATATCCACGGATGGAAAACTGATTCTCGCTGATACTTGTGAAAAGTCTCTACTTAATCCGTGCAAATCAGTCTCCAATCCGCGAAAATCCAGCCTGGAAGGGGGTGAGAAATAAGTGAAACGCCATACCCCGGGAAATGATCTCGTCGCTTTTCGAGCTGCCCTCAAAAAGAACTTCCAGATCTACAAACCAAGCATCGCATCATCATCTGCACGCATGTTTTGGATCTCAGTAGCCATCAGCATCAGCTTTGTTATCAGCCAGGTTTATACACTTTTCACAAGATAAATAGGCTTTATTCTGCCCACCTATCCAGGTGAGGCAGCCATAAGCGTATTTAGAAGGGTTAAGGGTCAAGCGTAAAGGGTAAAGATAAGGTACTTTTATTTTAAAATTCTTTTCCTTGGCTACTTCCCCCTTTCCCCTTAACGCTTTACCCTAGATATGAACTTATTAGAACAATTTATCAAAGTTTTACAGGCACAAAATCCTGCACCTAGCCGTGCTACGGTGAAAAACTACAAAGCTGATATAGCGAAATTCATTCGTTGGTTTGAAGCTACTTACGCACAATCTTTTAACCCCAACTCCATCACAATGCAAGTGATACAGATATACCAATCATTTGCTACTCAAACAGCCATGAAAAGCTTCTCCCAAACCTCTGAAGGTGAAGAAGGTACGTCAAATCTTGAAAAGCTTATCAAACCAAGCCAAAATACGTCAGGACAAGGCCTGGCACTGAAGTCATTTGAGCGCCACTTGAGCTCACTTCGAAAATTCTTCAGCTTTTTGAAAGTGGGCGGTTATATAGAGCAGTCCCCATTTGAAATCCTAAGTCAAGCTCAGGATGAGAAGGAAAAAGATCCATGGCACTTAAAAGACTTCAAAGATCATCTCTATGTATTCAATGCATCTGATCTTACTATAAAAAACTATATCAATGATGTGAAGCAATTCCTACAATGGCTTGAATTCGTGATTTCAAATACCACTTACTCCTCTCCGTCTGGGAGAGGAATAAAAGGTGAGGGATTCCCTCACCCTGTCACCAAAGGTGACATCCCTCTCCCCCAAGGGGCGAGGGGCATAAGGAATAGTGACATATTTAAGTATATAAGTACGTCACTACTTGAGAAATACAAGACAAGACTTCACTTGGAAGCTGGGCTTTCTCCTGTTTCCATCAACCGCAAGCTTTCATCTCTCCGACGCTTCACCGCATGGGCGCAAGCTGAGGGGCTGATTAAGAATCAAGAAGTACAAATTATGAATCAAGGAGAAAAGACAGGAGAAGAAGACCTTCATGCTTCCTTCCCTATTCCTGATGCTTTGCTCCTCAAACCAGAAG
>CAYZHU010000167.1:3595-3966 GCA_964477585.1 uncultured bacterium | reverse complement strand
AAAAACAAGAGGGTCGCCATCTTCAATAGAGTGGTTCCGAAAACGAGAAGGAGGTGAAAAAATCGCTCTTGTCTCATGGCCTGATCTAATCAAGCGGGCCCTTTTTATTCAAGATTTGCAAAAATTCCCAGAAGCGGCTATGACGAAAACTTGAGTTGGAGATCTGTATGAATGCCCTTTTTGCAAGTATATTGCTGACAACTGCTCCCCTCGCGGATAAACCCGCTGAAGTGAATCGCTCCAACATTCGGACCATGCCTGTGGCTCGGACTCCTGAATCGACTACGGTCGCTCTAGTGATCTCCATTCCCGAAAGCGATCAGGTTCTTGGAGGCAATCCAGTTTGGATCCAATTCCGGATTGATGGTTAT
>CAYZHU010000167.1:0-3585 GCA_964477585.1 uncultured bacterium | reverse complement strand
GCGGGGTCGGGGGAAAGCTTCCCGTGGAAGGTGCTGAAGTTGCTGTGAGCAAGTTGGGCCAGACCATCCACGTTGTGATCGATGACATGCCCTATTTTGCGATCAATGAGCCGGCGCTAGATCCCTTCGATGAAGGGGGCTTTTACTACAATACGAGCTATAAGTTTGAGGTTCCTTATCGACTTAAAAAAGGGATGCATACGATCCGGATGTTTCCTGCCAGATCTTTTGGCGAAAGTCTGAAAGCGGATAGAGCCTTTACGGCTATCAATTTCTACTTAGGAGAGGAGACAAACAACCCCAATGTAGATCTCTCTCAACCCTATATTACCTACAATGAGCCGAGCGATGAACTATATCTTGAGGCGGGTCAGCCTATTCTTCTCGATTTTTTCGTGAGCAATACGGAGCTGAGTTCAGATGGGTATAAAGTGCGTCTCTCCATCGATGGAAAAGTCAACCGCACCCTAACCTCTTGGCAACCTTATTATGTTTACGGGCTCAAAAGGGGAAAACATACGATTCGGTTAGAACTGCTCGATCCCGAGAACAAACTCGTTCCCGGAACCTTCAATAACGTGGAACAGTCTTTTACGGTTCATTAATGAGGTCTTGCGCCTCTTGGAATGTCATCCCGAGAGCCTCGCACACAGCTTTGGTGCAAGTCGTGAAATTACCTTCAAGATGTATCGCTTTGGAATTTTGCTCTTGCTCGCCCTGATCTATCTGATAAGGAGCGTCAGAATTTATATAATTTATTGATGACATGATATTATTCCATTAAAATAGTTTATAATATCAACAATTATAGCATGAAATTATCGTTTAGAACAATGGCTTTGATATCCCAATATTATTTAACGGGACAATAGAAGCGGTGGCTCCATTCGGAGAAGGCGCCGAGGACGGCGGCTTGGAATTGCTGGGCGATTTCGGGCGATTCCATCCGGAGGATGAAGCCCATGGCGGTTGTGTTTTCGATCTCGAGGAAGGAGATGGTCAGGTCGCGGGAGGAGATCTCAAGGGGGGCGATGGCGTTTAGGACGCCCTCTTTGAAGGTGGGGGCAGTGGCGGCTATGTAGCAGAGGAAGAATTTCCCCATCGATTCACCTACCATCTGGTAGGGCTGGAGTTTCAGGTCAGATCCAATCACAGAGGTGAGGAGCTGGAAGTGTTTCTTGAGGACGGAGGAATCGTGAACGGTTTGCATGATACCGGGCTTGAGGGAATAGAAATAATTTTCAAGCAGGAATTCTTTTTCTCGAGAGAGCTTGCCCAGTTCTTGTCTGAGTTGGCCGAGCGCTTCATCCTGCTTGAGAATCATGCCGCCGTTGAAGTCTCTAAATTCTCCAAGACAGGTGGTGAGTTCGGAGACAATTTTTTGACGGGCGCGGAGGAGATCAACGGAGAAATCGGGCCTGAAGAAGGGGCGCTTGTCCACGGTCACGCGCAAAATGGCTGCTTCTTTGGCATATTTTTGCTTCAAATAACCCATGACTCGGACGTCGTCGATGTCCATTTTTAGGGAACTTTTTTCGAGGATTTTTCTGAGAGCTTCGATACTTCCTTTCAAAAGGCGGGCGACGATGACGGTAAAGGTGAGATCAACATCGGTTTGTTTTTCGTAGTGGATGCTCACTTGCGGTAAATCGCGGACGTATTTGATCTGCGTGGTCAAGACGATGAGGTTTCGGATTAATTCTTCTTCATTTCTCGGCATGAAGATGGGGTGGACGATGTTTTCCGATTGCCTTAAAAACTCACAGGGGAGTTTTTCTTTCAATTCAGAAATGAGATCGGGTAGGTTCTTTCGAATGGCCAGATTTTCTTCTTTATTGCGGATGGAGACGATCTCTTGCGCGACAAAGAAATGGTGGGAAGGGTCGTGGACAAACTGGAAGTTGAGGCTGATGCCGCCTGCGATATTTACCTGTTTGCCTGGAATCAGCCATTTGTTGAGGGTGTCGATGACGTAGCGCCTAGCGTGATGGGTGTATTCCGCAGGACAGAGATAGGTGACCGTTAACGAATCAGATGAGTCGTCCAGCTCCGAGTGTTTAAAAATCGGCAAAAGGGATTCGAGCCGGTAGAAGAGGGCTTCAGGATCGGGGGCCGATTTCATTTCGAGCCAAAGCGATTCGGGGATGATTGTGTCGACGACTTGCTGCACTGCATTGAGGAAATACGAGTGGGGATCATCGGGACCTGCTGATGTTTGAATCAGGAAAAAATGGGAAAAGGGGACTATCTTCGGCTTGTGCAAGGTCATAGAGTTCACATAATGTTGAGCACAAACTTATGAAATATTTAACATTTTTTTGCAAGAAAGATCTATCTCACGAGGCGGAGGCGCTCGAAAAGGATGCCGCCACAAGGAGTTGTTCCGATTGTATCGATGCGGGGGCTGGAAAGGGAGGGGAAGCTCCAGTGATAGATGGGAGCGAGAGGGACCTGCTCTGCGAGGAGGCCTTCAGCTTGTTCTAAGAGCGCAAATCGATGGGGAGAGTGAGCGGCCTCTTTGAGAAGGAGGGCGTAGCCGGCATCTTCCCATCCTGGATAGTTTTTTAGATTGGTTTTGTCTTTAAATCTTTCGAGGATGCTAATCGGATCGTCGAACTGCGCGATCCATGATGCGAGAGAGAACTGATAGTCTCTGTTTTGGAGCCGTTGGGCGTGGCTTTTGAAATCGAGCTGCGCCAATTGCACCGTAATGCCGAGGACCTCTTTCCATTGCCTTTGGAGCGTTTGGGCTAGCCGTTTGTCCATCTGGCTTGATTTGAAGTAGAATGTGAGGGAATTGAGATCGGAAGGGGTGATGTGCAGTTCCTCGAGGGCTTTTTGCAAATGGATGCGAGCTGATTCGGGATCGGTTTCTGGGAAAAGGGGCTTATTGGAACTGAGAGAAGGGGGGAGAAGCCTGGTCGCTGGAATTTGACCTGCTTTGGCAATTTTTTCAACGATTTCGGTTCGGTCGATGGCGTAAGAAAAGGCCTTGCGTAAATCGGCATTATTAAAGGGAGCGGATTCCGTATTAAAGCAGATAAATGTTGTCGCAGCACTTGGATTGAAGTGGAGTCGATCTGCCAACTGGTCGAGGGCGTCGGGCGGCCGAGGCGAGAGGGGAGCGCCGATCCAGTCAAGGTCTCCCCGTTCAAACATCTGAAGCGCCGTCATCTCATCGGGGATGATGCTGATGTGAATGGTGTCGAGATCGATTTGGTTTTGATTCCAGTACGTTGGATTCTTTGTCAAAACGATTTCAGAATTTCTGGCCATTTTTTCAATGCAAAAAGGGCCGCTGAAAACCGTCGGCTCTTCGCTTCGAGCAGGGAGAAAGCTTGGGAAAGCGGTTAATGAGTAGAAGTAGGGCGCGGGAGCCTCGAGTTCGACGCGGAGCGTCTGGGCATTTAAGGCCTGTATGCCCACTTGGTCTAGGGGAATTTCGCCTTTGGTGCATTTTTCCGCATTTTTGATCGGATAGAAAAGATAGGTGCAGACCGATGGGGTGGCAATGATTTTCTTCCACGAGTGTTCAAAATCGTAGGCTGTGATCGGCTTGCCATCCGACCAATAGGCTTTTCGGAG
>CAYZHU010000166.1:0-3966 GCA_964477585.1 uncultured bacterium | reverse complement strand
GTTGATGAAAAGGGCCCAGTAGTGATTTTTTCTCATGGTCTTCATACAGAGACGAAGGATTATCGGATTTTAGCTGAACAATTGGCAAGTCTCGGAATCACAGTTCTAGTCCTTGACCATCCTTCCAGTTCGGGAAATGCCCCTCTTCATGAAAAAGAAGCTCTCCATGCTCTGTACAGAGCTGACCCAAAAGCCGGCTCAGATGAAATAGATCGGCTAGGGATGATCCAAGCAAAAAATATTGAGTATGTGACAGATCAAATAGGCGAAAGAAAAATTGTCCTCGCCGGCCATTCTTTAGGAGGGGCGGCATCTATGGCTGCCGCAAGAAACAAGCCGAAAGTTGCAGGTGTTGTTAATTTAGATGGCGCCCTCATTGGAGAAGAGAGAACTGCTCCTATTTCAGCCCCCACTTTATTACTCTTTGCAGAACATGATGAAGTGCCTCCTGAGATGGAAAAAGATTGGGCAGACTTTAGAGCTAACAACCCTCAAACTTCTTTGACAATACCTCTTTCTGGAACGAACCATCTCTCTTTTTGCAACCCCCAAATTCTAAACTGGCTTTTGGGAGGTAATCCCAATTCAGCCTTAAAAGCTCATGCAGCCGCCCTTCGAGTCATTTCCTTCCTTTCGAAATAAAATCTATGCTTCTTTGGGGTGCGGGGCCACCCCGCCTCTGTGGTGTTTATCTCTGTGGTAATAATTCTTCCTCTGGGGTGCGGGGCATCCCCGCCATGCCGCCGATTTCGAAGAAATCGTGCGGAACTGCCGAAGGCAGATAGAAACAGGGTTTGCAAAGGGCGAGCCCTTTGCCGAGGTACGGAGCGGAGCTCTGTTTCTTGATGCTTTCTTTTTTCTCTGCGCTGTCTCTGTGTTCTCCCGCTCTCTGTGGTTAATCTACTCTTCTTGGGGGGGGCGGGGGGCGGGGCATCCCCCGCTTCGGAAAACGGTGCTCGGTTCGGTCTCGCACGGATTTTCTGTCTAAAAGATCCTAATAGGATTTTGCGAAAATGACTCGCCGTGGACTTTTTTGTCCCGAGAAGGGACAGATTCCCGATTCATGCGAGAGGGGAAGCGGCAGGCACCGGATGGTGACATTGAGATCTTCCTTCACCTTTGCTTCGATCGCTGGGTCTTCGTTCCAATGAGCCAAGACAAAACCGCCATGGATCTCTTCCTCTTTCGAGGTGAAGAAATCATAGAAGTCTTTTTTATTATCGATCTTGACCGTATGTTGGTTCCGGAATTGGGTCGCCCGCTGGAGCAGATTCGCTTGCATCTGATCGAGAATTTGGGTGATTTGGGCTTCGAGTTCTTGGCGCGAAAGCGGTGTGGTGTCGCGGTGCGCTTTATCGCGGCGGCATAGAGAAAATTGCTGCGAGTCCACTTCACGCGGGCCGATTTCTAAGCGGAGCGGCACCCCTTTCTTGATCCACGACCAGCTCTTTTCCCCGCCCCGAAGATCGCGAGCGTCGACAATCACTTTGAGCGGCTGCCCTTCATAATATTGGCTCCGGAGCGATTGGGCTAACCCCTCCGCATAATTCAAGACTTTGGAACGAGCCTCTTCGCTGTGGATGATCGGGATAATGACGAGATGGGCAGGAGCAACTTTAGGCGGCAGTACGAGGCCGTCATCATCGCTGTGGGTCATGATGAGCCCGCCGATGAGACGGGTAGTCGCCCCCCACGAAGTGGTCCAGCCAAATTCGAGGTTTCCTTCCATATTGCGGAATTGGATGCCGCACGATTTGGAAAAATTTTGGCCTAAGAAATGGGAAGTGCCCGATTGGAGCGCCTTCCTGTCTTGCATCATCGCTTCGATTGTGTAAGTGGTAACAGCGCCAGGGAATCGCTCAGTAGGCGTTTTTTCCCCGCAAATCACAGGGATAGAGAGAGTCTTGTGGCAAAAATCGCTATAGACGCCAAGCATCCGCTTGGCTTCGATTTCAGCCTCTTCCTTACTGGCATGTACAGTGTGCCCTTCCTGCCATAAAAATTCGGTCGTCCGGAGGAACATCCGGGTGCGCATTTCCCAGCGGACGACATTGCACCACTGGTTGATGAGCAAAGGAAGATCGCGGTACGATTCCACCCACTTGGCAAAGGTATGGCCGATGATCATTTCAGATGTGGGCCGGACGATCAGCGGCTCTTCAAGCTCGCCTGCAGGAACTAGCTTCCCCTCTTTATTTTTCTCTAGCCGATGATGAGTAACAACGGCGCACTCTTTGGCAAACCCTTCAATATGCTCCGATTCTTTTTCAAGATAGCTGAGCGGGATGAAGAGAGGGAAATAGGCATTGACGTGGCCGGTTGCCTTGAACATCCCATCCAAGATCCGCTGTATATTTTCCCATATCGCATAGCCCCACGGCTTGATCACCATACATCCCCGGACAGAGGAGTGTTCTGCTAAATCAGCCGCTTTGAGAACGCTTTGGTACCATTCTGGGTAGTTCTCTTCGCGGGTTGGTGTGATAGCGGTCTTTGGCTTTGATTCTGTCTTTGACATAGTAGGAAATACTACCTGTTCCATTACAATTTTTCTATCAAATTCTCCGCAAGACGCCGCTCGATCTCTTTTCTAGCCTCGTTCAACTGAGGAGCGTTCCATAGAGGACCAATAGGGGCAAAGGTGTAGACCCGCATCGCCTTCATCACATCTCCCTCGGATCTAAGAACTTCTTTTAACAAATCGAAATGGGGTAGAGCGAGCGAGATGGTCCCCTGATGCAGATATCCCTGCTTTCTTTTCCTTTGCGCAGCGCCGGCTATTTTCATCCCTTGATGGATCACGTCGTATTGGGTCGGTTTGGCCATGCAAAAATAAGGACTCCCATACGTCATCGATTCCAGAGTTAAGGCAGATCCCTGAAGTCCAAAAAAAGCGGTGATGACTTCTAAGACAGATTGA
Source organism: uncultured bacterium (assembly GCA_964477585.1). Classification (GTDB taxonomy): domain Bacteria; phylum Chlamydiota; class Chlamydiia; order Chlamydiales; family SM23-39; genus CAYZHU01. The sequence continues at coordinate 1,046 of CAYZHU010000166.1, read as the reverse complement.
TTGACAAACCGGTAATTTTCTAAAGTATTGTTTGAAAAAAGAGGATGTTCTGAGGGCATAAGAAACGAGAAAGCGAGATCCCAAATATGGAAGACAATGCCGCCTCCAGTCGGTCTCCTGGCGAGATTCAACCGGTGTTTTTGTACCTTTTCTAAGTGAAGATGTTTTTCAGGATCGATAAAATAGCCATAGGTTGCAGATGGACCTTCCCATTGGTATAAATGAAGGATCGGCTCGCCAGAAGGATCTAAATCCTCTAAGAGCTTCTCATCAAAGCTCATATTGCAAGCCGCCGAGCCAATTCCCGTGTCCAGAATCTTCAACATAAAAATTTTTCTTCACAAAGAAAGAAATAGAACTTATTACAAAGTTCTTTATGATACAGAAAAAGGGACTGGGCGTCGAGAGGAATTCCAGACAATATTGCAAAAGACTCTCGAAAGTGCTAAAATTAACATAGAACCTGGGGGATGTAGGCATGTTTGACAAATTCACAAATCGAGCCAAACAGGTTATCAAACTGGCAAAAAAAGAAGCTCAACGACTCAACCATAACTACTTAGGAACTGAACACGTCCTTCTCGGCCTTTTGAAACTGGGTCAAGGGATTGCGGTCAACGTCTTAAGAAATATGAACCTCGACTACGATGCTATCCGCGCCGAAGTGGAAAAAATTGTCGGTTTTGGTCCCGAAATTCAGGTCTATGGCGATCCCGCCCTCACTGGAAAAGTGAAAAAGGTTTTTGAGTTTGCCAACGAAGAGGCGGCTAATCTCAATCACAATTATGTAGGGACTGAACATCTTCTCTTAGCGCTCTTAAGACAAACCGATGGCGTTGCCGCTCAAGTTCTGGAAAACCTCAACGTGAATCTCAAAGAGGTAAGAAAAGAGGTCTTAAAAGAACTCGAGACCTTTAACCTCCAACTCCCTCCAATGGGGCCGACGCCTACTGCAGGCTCCCCTCCGCAAACCAATGCTCCAGGCGGAGCGAGGTCTCAGGACCGGGCCCAGCCTCCCCTCAATGATAAGATGCCAGCCCTTCGAG
>CAYZHU010000165.1:0-3971 GCA_964477585.1 uncultured bacterium | reverse complement strand
GTCGCTTGCCAATTCCTCCACCCCTCTTTGTTGCGATAAGCATACATCTCTTCAGCTTTCACGATATGCAATTGCCCTTGACTAGGTACGCGATCAGGAAATCGAATGCCATCCAGATGATCTATTTCATGTTGGAAAATACGAGCTGCATATCCAGAATGCGTTTCGTAAATTTCACAGCCCTCTCTATTCAATGCCTTTATTTTCACTCGACTCGGTCTTTTTACGATCCCCTTTACGTTTCCTGTGGAAAAACACCCCTCATACCACTCTTCGCATTCTTGAGAGAGTTCTATGATTTCAGGATTGATATAAATATGAAGTTCAGAAACCCCTCCCTTTCCATCCGCTTTAGTATCGACTAAAATAACGCGCATATCTAACCCTATCTGCGGAGCAGCTAAACCTACCAAGACATGTTTCTGTTGGTCAGACTGTTCTCCTCGCGCAAAGCTGAGCATCTTATCAAACAGCAACTGCATGTGCGGGTCTTTTATGTTCTCAACCGTCAATGAATGGCAACAACTACCCAAAATAGGATCTTGACAATCCACAAACTGGAGAGGTTCCATAGAGGAGCAAAACGTTAAATCAAAAAGGGTCATAAGGAATCCAAAAATTAAAATTCTCATAAGCGAAATAATATAGAGAAAATGCTAGATCTTTTCCAAAATTTCTTTCTGCATAAACTCCTTTAAGTGTGTTGTGAATGTTTCTAGTTGATCTAGAAACGCCTCATGACCTGCAGAAGGAATATTCAAGATCCGCGCGCCCTTTACAAGTTTAGATAGTTCGACGAGATCTGAAATAGATACGATAGGATCGTTCTCCCCTCTTACAATCAGGGAGGGACATGAAATATTTTTAACAGATTCATTCGGACGGCCAGTGGCGCTCGTGTCGAGCGCCATCTTTGTAGCCCGTCTGAATAGAGCATCAAATTCAGGTTTGGGATTAAGTCTATTATAAGACTCAAAATCTGATGGACATTGCTTCTTCCAAACATCGCTTGTGAGTTTAGAATAGGCCTCTACCAAATGCTCGGTATGTTTCGTACACCACGGAGCGCCGATGGTAATTAATTTATCTATCTTTAAGTTGGTTAATGCGGCCAGCCGGTAAGCGACAATCCCGCCATTACTAAATCCAACAATCGTTAAGTTACTAACTTTCAATTGATTCAATATTATTTCAATATCTTTTTGAAGCAACTCATAAGTTAATTCTCTCAACCCTAGTGTCGATTTCCCATGGCCGCGGCTATCAATTCCGATAATCCTAAACTGATCAGGAAGTTCGGAGATGACACCATTGAATTCTTCAATGTTGCCAAGTCCTCCATGAAGAAATAATAAGGTTGGATTTCTTTCATCCCCAATGACTTCGCAATAAATTTCTGCGTTATCAATCTTAAAATATTCTCCTGAAATATGATCGAAACCGCGCATAAAACTCCAGGATCACTGATTCAGGAAATTAAAAGAACCTTTCGGCGCGCCCAACTGCATCTCCGCTAGCGAGGGAATTGCATTCGACCGGCGTATAAGATCCTCTTTACTCCAAGGATAAAAGCCCACATCTGTCACAAGCTGAATTCCAGCTAAAAGGACTTCAGCAGTCTCTAAAGGATGCTCGGTTTTGAAAACACCCTCTTCGCATCCTTGTCGAATCACCTCTGCGTAGAGAGGCGCCATTTTCGTCAATGTGAGAGCCAAAAGGCGCGCATGCAAGCCAATATTGCCTGCTCGGTGCAGCCGTTCTAGCATTTCTCCCTGTTCATTGGCGACATTGCTGGCCAGAATCAATGCTTGCATTCGTTCCAGAGCGCTGCCTGTAACTCCCGCTAGAGCAGCGCGGAGTTCGGAGACATACTCATCCACCATCTTTCCCACGACAGCTTCCAGCAACTCTTCCTTAGAGTTGAAATAATGATAAACAGTCCCTTTGGCAATTCCAACTTTGTTCATGACATCTTGGAGAGTTGTCTTCTCATATTCCTTTTCTAAAAAAAGTTCCTGAGCTGCAGACACGATCTCCAGCCAACGTTCTTCGGGTTTCTTTACCATCCTGATCATAAAAGCCGCCTTTTAGGTTAATGCACCTCATTATAAGACACAGACCGACGGTCGGTCAATAGAAAAAAATGAAAGTTCTTAATCAGCTGTCTGGACTAATAGATCCTGAGGAAATCTTTTGAGTGAAATCGTTATAAAATCAGCCATAATTTCCATCCTAAAATCCGAAATGCCCGAAACATACGTTTCTCCCTGTTCCTTTTTGCATTGGGCTTTCCAATCCGCCAGAGCTAGCTTTACATTGATATTAATTCCAGAGGGATTTTCCGGCCATCGCAAGCGAGAAAAATGATCTGCAACTGTAGAAATTACTTTATTCTCAGTCATCCATGTATTATTTATTACGATATCCCCCTTTAAAAATTGTTCTATGATATCTGCTTTAGGAAACATTGTAATCATTGATGTTATTGACATAAAAAATCCTTTGTTAAAAAGACAGATCAAAGCGTATATTATATTCAGAGTTTTGTTCTTCCCGTAATTAATACGGCAACATTGAAAGTATGAAAACAAAGACCGTCCAAAAAAATATCCGATTGGTGCGCCGTCTGTTTGAAGAGCAGGCGAGCCGAGATGATACAGCTCTTTACGATCAGATTTTTTCTGAAGATGTAGAGCTCCATGGTCCGGCCAGCGGCCAAGTTGTCGTAGGACTTTTTGCGCTGAAAAAGATAGATCAGGGCTATCACAGGGCTTATCCAGGAGCAAAATTTGAATTAGAAACGATTTTTTGTCATGGGAATGATGTGGTAGTCCGTTGGACATGCAAGGCATCGTACAAAGAGGGCTACAAAGGAATCTCCCCGAAAAAAAAGGAGTTCTCCATTTGTGGACTCAGTATTTATCATTTCCAGAAAGGGAAAATTCAAAAGATCTGGCAATTTTGGGACAGACTCGGGATTCTCGAACAGATCGGCGAAGTCCAGGTCCATACAGATCCGGTGAAACCTGGTTATTATGCCGATTTCCTTAAAGGTCTCGGCATGGAGGAGTACTTGGAAAAAGCCTCTCTTCTTTCTCCGAGAGAAAGAGATTGTTTGGAGTTCCTGCTTCAAGGCAAAACTGCAAAAGAGACCGCAGTCATACTGGCTCTTTCATCCCGCACCGTCGAGTCCTATTTTGAAACCATCAAGAAAAAGCTCAAATGTTGCAATAAAGGAGAGCTATTCTCAACGGCAGGGATTCTAAAAAAACTCGAATTGCTCTAATCTTTATGATTTAATAAATGCGAGCAGATCCTCATTGATCTGCTTCTTATGCGTCGAGCACATGCCATGGGGCGCGCCTTTATAGATTTTTAGCTGTGCATGCTTGATCATCTTAGAAGAGAGAAGAGCTGAACTGCCAATGGGCACTATCTGATCGTCATCTCCATGGAGAATCAGTGTCGGCTTATCAATTTTTTTCAAATCCGCAGAAAAATCGGTTTCGGAAAAGGCTTTTATACAATCGAAAATGCCTTTAAAGCCACCTAGCATTCCTTGGAGCCAGAATGTATCGCGTACGCCTTGAGAAACCTGACTACCCGCTCTATTAGCCCCATAAAATGGTATGGCGAGATCTTTAAAGAATTGCGAACGATCAGCCAGCACTTTTTCTCGTATCTCATCAAAGACCTTCATCGGAAGTCCCCCGGGATTGGCTGCTGTTTTAAGCATAATCGGCGGCACTGCCCCAATGAGTACTGCTTTGTCTACGCGCTTTGTACCATGACGTGCCATATAGCGTACCACTTCCCCTCCGCCAGTAGAGTGGCCGATATGGACTGCATGTTCTAGATCCAGAGCTTCTACGAGTTTTGCGAGGTCGTCTGCATAAGTGTCCATTTCATTGCCATTCCAGGGCTGGCTGGATCGCCCGTTCCCTCTTCGGTCGTGGGCTATGCAACGGTAT